>NZ_JAZFTO010000200.1:0-2896 GCF_036446775.1 Candidatus Desulfatibia sp. | reverse complement strand
GGCCCCCTCTTCGGAAAAATCACTTTTGATCCCGGCCGGACTCAGCCTGACACTACCGCTGTTGGTCGCCTCAAAAAGGATGTCTTCAAAACTTACCTGATTGGCCCTGAATCCGGTTGTGTTGATATTTGCAAGATTATCTCCAATTGTTCCCAATTTTTCCTCCAGGGCGAAAAGACTGCTCATACCGGTATATAAGGAGCTTGATATCGACATAATTTTACTCCCTTTCATTTCTGTTCCGACTGAAAGTCAGTCGAAAGGTGCTTGGACGAATTAGTTTCACCGTTCTGCGTTCCGGGTTCTGCGTTCTAGGTTCTGCGTTCCGGGTTCTGCGTTCTGGGTTAACCCCTGAACCTCTGAACCTTTCAACCTCTGAACCCTGAACCTCTGAACCTTGTTAGGGTGTTTCACTCAGTCTGACCTCTGTGACGTACTGCGGGTTAACCAGTTGATCCCCGACCACCAGGTAAGGGATACCGCTCTGATAGGCAACGGCGGTCACTTTTCCTGATAAGCCGGAATCTACCACGACCGGGAAGCCCTGATTATCAACCGCCTGGACGTTAAAGGTATAATCGCCGTCCGCGACCGGATAGCCATTATTGTCTTTACCGTCGAAATAGAAGTTATATTCTCCGGGGTCCTGGTCCTGTTTGTAGATTGTTCTAATTTCCGATCCTTGGCTGTCAAATATGTTTATAATTACATCCGCCGGCGCGGCTAATGTATATGAACCTTGCGAACTTTTGCCATCGTACACGGTAATGTTGTTTTCAGCCGATTTGACCTCTTTTCCAATATAATCGAGGAGGTTCTCAGGGATCCGTTCGTTCTTGACTTCCTTGATTACCTCGAGCTTGTCATTGATACTAAATAACTGCTCCAGGCTGGAGAACTGCGCCAACTGGGCCGTAAAATCCGACGATGACATGGGGTTAAGGGGATCCTGATGCTGGAGTTGGGCAACCAGCAGTCTCAGGAAAGCATCCCGTCCCAATTCCTTTTCGCGTGATGTCTCCACAGCGGTATTAACGGATTGATTACTAGTCGGTAAGAGTTGATTTATATACATTGCGCTACTCCTTTTCCTCTTTCAAAGGTCTCTCCTTATGCCACTATATTTAATAAACGGTCGCCTAAGGCCCTGTTACGGAGCCCTGCTACCGAATCGTCCATCATGATTTCTTCGGCCAACGGCCCCCGCTCTTGCTCCTTTATAAATCTTTGCCTCTCCTTTAAACCCTCTTCCGAATTAGCTAAAAAATGGCTGGAGTCATGACCGACCTGAACATCCAGCCCTTCGATCTTTACCCCCTGCTCTGTCAGGGCATTTCTCAGTTCGTGGACGCTGGAAAGTAGAAGTTCCTTTACCGCGCTGTTCTCGACTATCATACCGAGCCTTAAAACATTGTCTTTAATATCCATCTCGATCTTCAATGTTCCCAGCTCCGGCGGTTTCAGCCGCAACCTGATGACCCGGTCACCTCTAAGAAGAGCCCTGGACAGCTGCCGGCCGACCTGATCAACCAGATAAGTCGGCAAGAAATCCTGAAAAGGCTTCTGGTGCTGCCCGGTGCTGCGTACCGCTTCCGTAATGACAGCCGCGGCCATTTGCGGGCTGATGTTGTTTGCGATTGTTTGCGATTGTATATTGAAACTTTCGGTATTAATACCAGGTTTTGAGCCCCGGCCGCCTTTAAATTCGGAAACCGGATCCACGGCTCGGTCCGCATTAGCATGTTTTAGGTCCGGGGGTCTGCTGTCGGCATTCAACTTGCCTTTTTCATCTGCAAAAGCTGGAAACTTCTCGTCTGCTCCCGGCCGGCCGGCCGGCTTGAACGCTGATAAACGCTGCTCTTTTTCAACTGATTTAGCACCTTTTTTTGTCTGGGCCCGGGAATTAAAATCAGTTAATTCAGGATTGAAAACAAGCGGCTTAGAGACTGTGATTTGGGTTTTTTCACCGGGCACTACCACCTTTGCCAATATCTGCTCCATGGTAGTTTGCATCTCAGGCGGCAGCTTATGCCGTCCATCCGAGCCGCCTGCCATCTGCTCCAGCGATGCTATGAAATTTTTGAGTGTAATCGAGCCGCTCTTGGCTTTGGCAGGCATGTGAATACCCAGCATCTTCAATTTGTCCGCCAGCTGCTGATCTATCTTTACAGCGGCGGCATCCGGTGCTTCTTTGTTTATATGCTTGCTGATCTGTTTCAATTTTGCGACAAATTTACCCGGATCCAGACGCCCGCCTGCAACCCTGGCGGCACTATAGACCCGTTCCAGTGCTTGGGGCGTAAGTCCAAAATCCCTCAGGATCAATTCAAGGTGGGGAACGGCCGCCTGTTCCAGGAAGCGGCCTTGTTCTTTTTTGTTTTGGGGACCGGCAAGCTCCGTTGCCTCTTGAAAAAAACGGGCAAGATTAATTTGCCCCCCGGGGCTCTTCTCCGCCAGTTCCTTTAAAAATTGGTCCACTTTCTCCTTCGAAAAACCGCACTGCCGCAGAAACTTATTAATTAAAGCAAGATCTTCGTTCTTTAAAGCGACCTTATTTAATGGTTTTCCCTGGGCCAAAAGTGTTTTGCGCAACGATTCAAGATAGGTATGATAGCGGTTTTTGTTTATGGGCGCTCCGGCTCCCCAAGGCGTCTTGGCCCTGAGGGAAGACTTTGGGGGGGCCGTGTTTAAGGATTTCAAAATGCCGGCAAAAAGATCACGACTGCCGTGGGCTGATTTTAAGCCCTGGCCGTGAGCAGTGTTTAAGGATTTCAAAATGCCGGCAAAAAGATCACCACGGCCGTGGGCTGATTTTAAGCCCTGGCCGTGATTTGCTGTTTTTTGATTTGCTACCGAAGAAATTAGTTTCAAGATCATCGCGTTCATGATTTTTCTT
>NZ_JAZFTO010000199.1:0-4097 GCF_036446775.1 Candidatus Desulfatibia sp. | reverse complement strand
GCTTTGTATTGAACCTTTGGGGTTGAATATAACTGAGACAGCCAAAGGACTTGGCGTATCAAGAAAAACGCTTTCAGCCTTGTTGAATGGTCGTTTCGGTATTTCACCAGAAATGGCAATCAGACTTTCCAAGGCATTTGGCGGCAACGCCGAAAGCTGGCTGATTCAACAGGCCCAGTACGATCTTTGGCAGGCGATGCAAAAGGCGGATGAGATAAAAGTTAAAGCACTTGTATCGTAGATCACACGACATTTCACTCTGATCCAGGTAGCGAAGCGGGTTCCCTCTGGCAATAATGTGATGCAGGGTTCCTAGAACACACATTAAACTGCAGACGAAGCCTCACCGAACGTCATTGAAAGAAAAACATTGCATTGCCGCAAAGACCCTTGTATTATGTTCACAAAAAGAACAAAAGGACCTTGTGTTTCATGCATGACATTTATGCAACCATAGGGTAAAACAAGGGGAGGGCATCTAAGTTGAAACGTAAAATCGATCAAAAATTAGTGCAATGGAAAAAGAACAGATCGCGCCGCCCGTTACTGGTTCGAGGGGCACGCCAGGTCGGTAAAACCTATTCCGTCACTCAGCTTGGGAAGAGACAGTTTGCAAATTGTGTGACCGTCAATTTTGAAGAACGTCCTGAATTGGCAAGGTGCTTTGATACGTTAATCGTGGATGAAATTTTAGAAAGAATCGCTGTTCTGACCGATTCTGATATAAGACCCGGCGAAACCCTGTTGTTTTTGGATGAAATTCAGGAATGCCCGTCGGCCATTATCGCGTTGCGATATTTTTATGAAAAGCTGCCCGAGTTGCACGTCATCGGCGCCGGCTCCCTTGTAGAAATGGCATTTAAAAGTGACAAATTCAGAATGCCGGTTGGCAGAATTTCTTCTCTTTTTATGGAACCGTTGTCGTTTGCTGAATTTTTAGAAGCAATCGGGCGGGGCAAATTGAAAGGATATCTTGAACAAATTGAAATGGAAACAGGGGTTGATCCGATTTATCGGCCGGAACTGGAGCTGGCTTTGCGAAAGTACCTTATGGTTGGCGGAATGCCGGGCATCGTGGCGGCCTATGTCAAAAACGGGCCGCCCGAGGAAATAAAATTGATGCAAACCGATATTTTGCAGACCTATCAGGTGGATTTTGCGAAATATGCCTCTACTGCCAAGCATAAATATCTGAAGGATGTGTTTCAGACCGCACCGCGCTTGATCGGCAATCAATGCAAGTATGTTCACATCAATCCGCATGTCCAGGCCCGCGCCTTGAAAGAGGCCCTGTCGCTGCTAACGGAAGCCAGATGTCTATATCAGGTGTTTCATTCAGCCGGCCAGGGCGTTCCCCTGGAATCCCAAATCGACCCCCAAAAATTTAAGTTGTTGTTTATAGATGTCGGTTTAATGCAAAGAGCGTTGGGCCTTGATGCGGCCATCATGCTTGAAGAAGATTTGATGACCGTTAATCGAGGTAGTGTAATGGAACAATTTGTCGGCCAGCAGCTTTTAACCGCCATGGACCCTTTTGAGGAGCGCCGAATTCATTTTTGGGCCAGAGAGAAAAAAAGCAGCCAAGCGGAAGTCGATTATTTAACCACATACAGAGGAATGGTTTTCCCAATAGAAGTGAAGTCAGGCAAAAGCGGAACATTGAAAAGCATGCATCTTTTTTTGAAAGAACACTCCGGCACGCCTTTGGGTATCCGGTTTTCCATGAATGAGTTGTCGTGGTACGACCGGATTCTTTCGATTCCATTGTATTTGGCTGAATACTGGCAGCGATTTGCTGAAATGGTGCTATAGGGGGGCGCTCATCAATAAAGGGTAACATTCGGTGTTGACCTGCCCCGACTTATGGTATGTTTCAACCACAGCACCCAGCGCCAGACACTTGACTACCTGTGCATTCAGCCAGAGGAGATAAAAGACGTTTACGAGAATGAGTTGTAAGGAAAGCATTACACCCAAAGGAGGCAGTTATGTCAGGGAATAACAATTCAAAAGAAAATCAAGATCGGCAATTTGATGAAGAACAATACCAGATGCTCCTGCGTTGTTCCAAAATAAATGACATAACTGAATGGAATGAATGGCGGTCGAAAAATCCGTTTGCTCCTATAATGTTGGAAAATTCAAATCTAAGAAAAGCCTATCTCAAAGGAGCAAACCTGACAGGCGCAAATTTAAAAGATGCAATATTAAATGCGGCTAACCTGACAGATTCTATACTTCATGAGGTAAGATTTGATGGGGCAGAATTAGTCGCTACAAATTTTACGAAAGCCAAAAGCACTGAAGTTGTATTTGATAAAGCAAGAATGGTAAGAGTTATTTTTAATGAAGCTGAGATTTTAGACTCCTCATTTAAAGGCACAAAAATTGGGAGTTCAGAAATAAAAAAAGCCTATATAAATGAGTGTAACTTTAAAAATGCAAATTTGGTTAGAGCAGATTTATCAAACAGTCACTTTGAAGAATGCAATTTTGAAAATTCCCTATTCCAAAGAGCCGATCTCAACAGTGCTGAATTTCATAAATCAAACATGAAAGGAGCCAATTTTGAAGGTGTAGCAGTTGGCGGTAAAACACTGCTATGGGACTGTTCGATCAATGATCAAACTGACTTCACAGGTGTAGGCTTGGACTCTGCAAGGATAGAGCCAAAGTTAAAAGAACGGTTGAAATTCAACATAAGACGGAAGCAATGGCGGAAATGGTATGAGGACAATAAAATTAAACGATGGCCGATGAATCTTTTCTGGAAGTTATCAGATTATGGGGGATCGACAAAGAGAATCCTTGAAAGGTTTGCCTTATTGGCCGCCGTATTTACGCTGATATACTATTTCTGGGGGATTTATGACATTATATGGGATGGCTCTCGGGAAAACCCTGGCATAATTGACCAGCTTTTCATAATGGAAAGCAACTCGTTCGATTTTTTAACCTACTTAACCTTCTACATTCGTGCCATTTACTTTAGCGTTGTCACTATGACCACCTTGGGATTTGGGGATATGTACGCAATGTCAAAGTCAATTCCGGGCCACGTACTGCTGACCATGCAAGTATTATTGGGGTACATAATCCTTGGGGCGCTGGTAACACGCTTTGGAATTTTGTTTATGTCCAGCGGCCCAATGCTGGAACTTAAAAAAGATAAAGAAAAAACAAAGCCAATCAAGCCTGAGAACAAAGAGGATGAATGATCGACTTTGAAATGGGTAAAATGCGAACCATATTGATCTTGATGGTTTTGATATTGGCTGGATGCATCCAAGACCTTCCAGCGATACAGGGGCCACAGACGACTCACCGGATATTTAATGAGCATGGCCGCTACGAAGGTCGTGTGGATACCAGGGGCCGCATATTCAATGAGCATGGCAAATATAAGGGGAGAGTCACGAAATGATAAGTGCTAAATCCGTTGGAGAAATTTTGGCGTTGGCGGTGGTCGTGTTTGTCACCGAAAAATGGTTGCGGCCTTGGTACAAGAGGTTATCGCCGAAAGTGCAAGATATGATATTGGTCGTGCTGGCTGTTAATGCCTCTATGGGAATGTGGTGGCTGATAGCCTGGGCAAGTGGGCTCAGATGAACCCGAACCACCCAGCTAAGGGGTCGATCATCAAGGTGGAGCCGATCAACTAAGGAAAATCAAGGATATTTGTGAGAATGAAGCGTGAATATGCCAACCGAAAAAGGGAGTTTAAATGAAACAGAAACCCCTGTTAAAAAAAATCAAAGCCCTGCTTCTGGTGCGGTGAAAGCCTTTTCTGGAAACTCAAAGATATAAACGGCCCATATCCTGGATATTTCACAAGCCGGAGGCGTTCATTTGCAAGGCATTCAGGGGGGACGCTGTAGTTTGTCTACCGCCAGCCCCTGATAACACAGCAAATGGGCGCCTCGGGCTTGCCCGACTTGTTGGGTCGTAGCTGAAAGCGAAGCCTAAAGGGTGAAAATCTTTAAGTGAGACGAGTTAATTCATTGGGTGACAAAGTGTGACTTTGATAAATTGTCGGTAGTTAACATGAGTGATTGAGAATAAATTTGAATAATATGTTACTTAAAAATTTTCATGAA
>NZ_JAZFTO010000198.1:0-4372 GCF_036446775.1 Candidatus Desulfatibia sp. | reverse complement strand
CAAATCACAATGACCGAAATTCAAAATAATAAACTTTGGAATTTCCTTGAGATTTGGTGCTTGTAGTTTGGAATTTCCTTGGAATTTGGTGCTTGTAGTTTGGAGCTTGTTTGTTTTTTGGTGCTTGGAATTTGTGATTTTAGACACAAAACTCCAAGGCAGAGCCAAATATCTCTGACCTGGCCCAAAGGACCAGGTTTTTCAGGACTGAATAAACGGGTACTGGATGCCGGCCCCGTTGAATTTCCCGATTGATAACTATTCATGAAAACCGCATCAAATCTTAATAGACTGCATGTAGCATCAGGTAATTACGTTATCAGTAAGAAAAAAAATGTGGGCCTGGATGCCTGTTTGGGAACCTGCGTCGGGATAACACTCTGTGACAAGGAAGCAGAGGTGGGGGGATTGATCCATTTACTTCTGCCGGAACCTCCCAACCCTCAAAATCCGTGGAAACCCGGGATTTATGCCTCAACAGGCCTACCTATATTTATTAAGGCTCTTTGCGAATCCGGAGCCGGTAAAAATAATTTGGAAGCGTGTGTTGCCGGCGGAGCCTTGGTGGGCCCGGTGTCCAGGCAGGATCTCGACCTTGATATCGGCGGAAGAACCGCTGCAATTGTCAGGACAATCCTCAAGGATGCAGCCATACCGATTCGCAAAGCCGAAACCGGCGGTTACTTTAGCTGTCGTCTGAGTCTTGATTTGAATACGTTTAAAAGTTCTATTCAACCGCTCAGTACGCAAACTCCCCCTGCTGTAGAGAATTTTGTAAAGCCGACGGCCGGTGAAATTACCCATGCGATCCAACTTGTTCAACCTATTCCTCAGATAGCCCTTAAAATGACAAGAATGATCAATGAAGCAAATTACAACATGAGCGCAGTGGCCGGGGAAATCAAACAGGATCAAATTTTAGCCGCTAAAGTCATCAGATTATGCAATTCATCCTTTATCGGTTTAAAGAGAAAAGTCGACTCCATTGACAGAGCCCTTGTTATTCTTGGTGAAAAGCTGCTCCTTCAATTGCTGCTGACCGCTTCCCTGGAGCTTTTCTTGACTGATTCCGGGCAGGGTTACTCTCTTTGTAAGGGAGGCCTTTTTCAGCATGCTCTGGGAACGGCCATAGTTTCTGGAGAACTGGCCGAGCTTACCGGCAAAGCCTCACCGGAAATAGCATATACGGCCGGGCTGCTTCACGATATTGGTATTATTGTTCTGGATCAATTCATTTCATCTGTTCACCCTTTTTTCTACAGGCGAACCCAGATCGATGGGGTTGAACTTTGTGAAGTAGAAAGTGAAAAACTTGGCATAACCCACCCTCAGGCCGGCGAACGGCTGGCTGAAAATTGGTCTTTGCCTGACAACTTGGCGGATGTAATTCGACATCATCACTACCCTGAAAAAGCCCAGGTGGACCCAGAGTTAACGCATCTGGTTTATTTGGCTGACTTGCTTATGAATA
Organism: Candidatus Desulfatibia sp.; assembly: GCF_036446775.1. Taxonomy (NCBI): domain Bacteria; kingdom Pseudomonadati; phylum Thermodesulfobacteriota; class Desulfobacteria; order Desulfobacterales; genus Candidatus Desulfatibia; species Candidatus Desulfatibia sp. Next base: position 2,901 of record NZ_JAZFTO010000198.1, on the reverse strand, counting down.
GATTTCAGGTGGGACAGGTATTAGAGTCGCTGAATATGGAAAAGCTACCGCAACGGTTGCAAAAAGTAGGCTTGAAGCCCTCTCAGTTTGCAGCTGTTATAGAATTAATTTCTCAAAAAATATTCGATCCTCAGCAAGATAATTCCATCGTAATCCCTCAATTGTAACTTGTGAACGGTTAGGGTTTAAGCTTCCCCTTCTTGCACAGATCCACAAAGACAGCTACGATTTCAGGATCAAATTGACTGCCGTCACTTTCCTTAATGATCTTGACAGCAACATCATCCGGCATTTTCTGACGATATGCACGATCTGTGGTAAGGGCATCAAAAACATCGGCTACCGACAGGACTCGAGATAGAAAGGGAATCTCTTTACCTTTAAGACCGTCCGGATACCCTTTGCCGTCATATCTTTCGTGATGGTGCCTGATTATGCCCTGCTCGTCCGTCCACATGCCAAGATGCCCAATAATATTGCTTCCAGTTAAAGGGTGCTTTTTGATAACCTCATACTCTTCTTCTGTAAGCCGTCCGGGCTTTAACAGTATGTTGTCCGGGATACCTATCTTACCGATGTCGTGCAGGTTGCCGGCAACGTATAATTTGTCTATCTCTTCTTGCGAGCATCCGTATGCCTTGGCAATTGACATGGCATAATTTGACACCATTGTCGAATGCTGCTTGGTGTACGGATCTCTGACCTCGATGGCTTCGACAAAGGCGTAAAGTGTGGCAAAAAGATTGCTGTAAATATTTTCATAAAGGGCCAGGTTTTCCACTATGGAGGATGCCTTTTCCGCCAGAAAATTTAAAAAATATATATCTTTTTCGCTAAACACGTACGGGCCGTTTTTAATAATTGCAAACAGGATACCAAAGATCTCCGACCGTATTTTAAGAGGAATACCAATGATAGTGTTATTGCCGTTGTGACCTTTGATAAGGCAGGGAATCCCGTCATCTGCGACCTTTTTGACAATGCTCTTTTCCAACCATCCGGCCGAGGCCGTACTATTATCGTCATCTTTAAAAAAAGAAGCGATGATGGTATGCTCTTGCATCTGTTGGGTAAAAAAACAGAAATGGGCCTCATCGCAAACGGTTATTTCGCCTGACAGTTTAACCAGGGTGTTAAAGAGATCCTGGCTGGTTGTCACCTGATTTAACTTCTGCAGTATCAGATTTATACTCTCAATTTCCTTGATTTTCTGTTGCAATTCTTGATTGATCTTCAGAAGTTTGCGGCCCTGTTCAGCCTCTTTTCTTAATAAAATATTCTCGACAAAAAGCGATCTTTCGGCCATAACCCGCCTAATCGTAGGAAGAATTTGATCGATTTGGAAGGGTTTGGTTAAAAAATCGACCACCCCGTTTTTTAAAGTCTCGATGGCATTATCCATAGTAGGATTGCCGGTCATGACCACAACCGGTATAGTATTATCTAACAGGTGGATGCGTCGGGTTAGCTCCAAACCGTCCAGTCTGGGCATGGAAAGATCTGTAAAACAACAGTCAATTTCTTCTTTTTCTATTATATCTAAAGCTTCAAGGCCGTCACAGGCGGTAAAAACCGTATATTCGGTGGCAGTTTCAAAGTAATCCTTAAAAATGTCCCGGATATAGTCTTCATCATCAACAACCAGTATCGTTAGATCTTCATTCATATAAAATGAGCTCATCTTTCGAAATTTGGCTTGCAAGATTCGTAAGCGTTCACAGGTTCTGAGTTCACCGTTCAGGGTTACCTTTCGTAGGCGTTCACAGGTTCAGGGTTGCTTTTTATTTGTTAACCTTTACTAACTAACCCTGAACCTCTGAACCTGTGAACGGTTACAAAGGTTCAGGTTATCATTTTAAGAAGGTGACTTTTGAATGCCTTGAATTCGCTTGCAGTCAGGGTGCCGCTTTCTCTTAAGGAAGAGAGTGCCTGCAGCTCATCGACGTAGCTGCTGGAAGGTGAACTATTATTGTAAAGATAGTGCAGATTTGGCATGTTAGAAGAAAAGAATTTGATTTTTGCTATTTTGTCATCTTCATTCTTCTTTGCCTTTAATACCACCAGTTCATGGTAGGCATTCTGCAATTTTTTTAAAAGTTCCCTGTTTTCTCTATGCAACTTTATCTTGTCTACGGCATTCTCTACGACAATCTTGATCTCTTCAAGCTTCCATGGTTTCCTGATATAATCGTAGGCGCCTTCTTTGATGGCCGTGACTGCCGTTTCCAAAGAAGCATAACCGGTGATGATAATTACCAGGGCATCCGGATTGGATTTTATGGCATATTTAAGTACATCGAGCCCGCCCATCCTCGGCATTATTAAATCAACAATGACCAGGTCGTATACGCTGCGCTGGATGCTTTTAACGGCATCCACACCATCATAGCATACGTCGACCGCTCTTTCCTTATTAGAAACGATATCGACTAGAATATCGGCTATATCCCTGTCATCATCAACAATAAGAATTTTTATTTGTTGGCTCGTTTCTCCAGGCATATATCAGGGCCTAGCTCCCAAGGTATTTTTTTAACCTTTTCTATCCATTATCAGACCGACCATTTCGTCGAACTTGGCCGCAAGATCTAATACCTCTTTAGGTGGAATCTCTCTGATAAGTTTACCGGTCGATCCCTCCCTTACAATGACCATTATCTGGCCGGAAGCCTCATGAACAGAAAATTGCAGATCTACATCACTAATAAACTTCAGATTTTCCTGAACATCGGCGGCCAGTTCTTTCAGGTCGGCTGCACTAGGCTCGTGAACCGGCTTTTCAGCCGCTTCGTCTTTCGGGCTCATCCCTGTCCCGGCCGGAAGCCCGGCCTGGACCGGCATGACCGTGCTGCTTTCAATATTTTTTACAGGTTCAACTAACATAAGTCCATTCCTCCCTTA
>NZ_JAZFTO010000197.1:0-9192 GCF_036446775.1 Candidatus Desulfatibia sp. | reverse complement strand
ATACTAAAAAAGCCGTGGATTTTAAGTCTGCCCACGGCTTTTTCGCTTTGTAAGTTGGTCTTGGTATCAGCGTGCCCCAGGCGGACCGGTGGTAAAAAAATACCAGTAATAAAAAAAATAATTGCCTGAGGAGCTCTGTACCATTTCGACACCCTTTCTTAAATAAAAAACGATTATTTCTACACTAAGGTTTTTTGTATGTCAAGATTTTTTTGATCTAATCATTGTTAAAAGCATCTTAAATCTCGTTAATGCTTTTAGGGAATGCGGTTCATCAACCGGCAGAATAATCATTTCACCGGCTTTGACATCATAGGGCTTTCCGGAAATCCTTATTCTCACCTCACCATCAAGAACTTGAACCAAGGCATCGAACGGGGCGGTGTGTTCGCTCAAGCCTTCTCCTTCATCAAAGGCAAATATCGTGACTGTTCCAGCTCCTCTCTTAATGATTTGTTTGCTTACAACCGAGCCGTCCTGGTATTCTACCAGATCGGCCAGGCGTTTTATTTCTGGTTCCTTTTTAGGTTGTTTAGTTGCCTGATCGACTGAATCGGAAATTTCTGCCATAATAACCTCCATTAGTCCCTTAATTGTGGTTTTTGCGTTTTTTATGTCGAAAAACAAAGTACAACAAACACATAACAATAAATCACAATAATCAAAAAACAAATCACAAACAAATCACAATCGTTCGACCTACCGTTCGGCCCCGAGCCTTTCGGCAGTGAGCTCAAGGCCGAACTGCTCACGGCCGAGGGGGAGGCTCTCGACAGGTGACTAAAATTCAAAAATCCCTCCGGGGCGTAGGCCCGATGCCCCTACGGGCCGGAGGCCAAACAATGCCTCGTCCTGGAAGGCTTTGGTCCTTGATTATTGGAACTTGAGATTTATTTGTAATTTGGTACTTGTAATTTGTTATTTCTCTCCGAGGCGTAGGCTCTACGAGCCGGAGGCCGGCTTGTCCGGGTTAGGGCTCAAACAATCAGACCGGTACCGAAGCTTTGTATAGCATTGCTTCGCCATCAAGGCAATACTCTGCTACAGCGGCAGGTATAATGATTGATGATCCTTTTACAAGTATAATAATATCCCCTTTCTCCATATCGGTAATTGTCGCTTTTCCTTCAGTGCAAAGCACGATCTCAACACTTCTTTTAGCAGGGCTCGCATAACTTGTACCGTTTTTAACCGTGATAATGGATAAGATAAATTCCTCGGCCTGGCTATGATAAATTTCCTCACAGCCGTTTATGAATTCTTTTGGAAGAATATCTATTTTTCGCTCTTTGAAATTAAGAACATGCAAAAGTGCGGATACATCAACATGTTTGGGTGTCAAACCGCCCCTTAAAACATTGTCCGAGTTTGCCATCAATTCTATACCAACACCGTCAAGGTAGGCGTGCAGTTCTCCTGCCGGAAGAAACATGGCCTGTCCCGGCTCAAGACAAATCAGATTCAAAAGTATGGGGGCAAAGATACCGATATCGTCCGGATATTCATGCTGAAGGTTTATCATCCATTTAAAAACCTGGTTTTCCTGTGAAAGCTTTTGGGCATTTTTTAAGGCATCATCTATGATCTGTTTTTGCCGGCGGCGGCTCATGGTCATCAGTGCTCGAAAAAAACTTTTTAGACCTCGAGCATCCGGTTTATTTCGAAGTTCTTTAATTTCACCTTCCAATCCTTGCGGGCCGACTTGCTCCATTAATGACAGCATCTCGGGTATTTTACGAAATCCGTTTAGAGCCCAGAAAGGAGTCAATGCACAAATGCACTCAGGTTTGTGATTGCCATCCTTGTAATTTCTGTTACCAGCATCCAAGGGAATTCCGAGCCTGTTTTCCCTTTCAAAGCCTTTTATTGCCTGGGACCGGCTGGGGTGCGCCTGAATGGAAAGCGGTTTGGCGGCCGCCAGAACCTTGAACAGATAGGGGAGACGGCTGTTAAACTTTTCCGCGACCTTTTTCCCCAAAATGTCCTCCGGATTTTGCTCGATTAATTCCAGCAGCGAAATCCATCTGCCGTCGCACTTTACCAGAGACGGTGCCTGGGGGTGAGCCCCCATCCATAATTCCGCCTGGGGAGATCCGGCCGGAAAATCATATCCTAAAAGATCCGGTATAGCGGTATAAGACCCCCAGGCATACTCCTGAATGGTATTTTTTAGCAGCCCTATGGTTTTCATGATAAAATCGTATTACGATTTTATGAAACGCCCCGCTTAAAGCGGGACTCTAAAAAGGATGGTCCCGTACTGTTGCTTTGCAACCCAAGTTAAGAAAATATTTTGGGTTAAGTGTTTACTAATATATAATCGATTGTTATAAATATTCATATTGAATTTGTAAGGCAAATGCAAATAAAATCGCTCCACGATTTTATAAAACGTCCCGCTTAAAACGGGACTCTAAAAAAGGATAATCCCATACTGTTGCATTACAACCCAAGTTAAATGACGCTTTTAGTCAACGAAATATTTTACAGTATCCAGGGGGAATCAATCAACAGCGGCCGGCCCTGCATTTTTATCAGGCTTACCGGATGTAATTTAAGATGTTCCTATTGCGACACTCGCTATGCCTATGAAGAAGGCACACCAATGGATGTTGGGGAAATTCTTGACCGGCTTGCTGCTTATCAATGCTCCCTGGTCGAAATCACTGGAGGCGAACCATTGCTTCAGCATGACACCCCGTTATTGATACACCGACTCCTTGAAAATGGGTATGAAGTGATGATGGAAACAAACGGGAGCTTTGACATCAGCAGGGTTGACGGGCGCTGCATGAAAATTGTCGATATTAAATGCCCGTCGAGCGGCGCAAGCGAAAAAAATGATTTAAAGAATCTTAAAAGGCTCAATTTGATAGATCAGATCAAATTTGTTGTCGGATGCCGCGAAGATTATTTGTACGCCAAGGAAATCATAAAATCGATACCCCCTGGATTTCCAATGGAGCGCGTTCTCTTTTCTCCGGTGTCGGACAAAATGTCATCTGACATACTGGCCGGATGGATTCTTGAAGACGCCCTTGATGTCAGGTTGCACCTGCAACTGCATAAGATCATCTGGCCGGACGAACCCAGGGGAGTATAGTCCGAACAAACCGGAAATAACAAATTACAAGCACCCCGCCAAAAAGACGGCGGGCAGGCAAATTACAAATAAATTCCAAATTACAATATCCAAATCTCAAATAAGATCAAAAAAACAATTGTTTGGAATTTTGAATTTTAGCCATTGTGATTTGTTTGTGATTTGTTTATTGATTATTGTGATTTATTGTTATGTTTTTATTTTACTTTGTTTTTTTGGCATAAAAAACGCAAAAACCACAATTAAGGAACTAACTAAAGAATAGTACCAATGATAAGCATCAACAAAAGAGCGGTGGTGCTCTCGAGTGGAGGGCTTGATTCCACCACTGTCATGGCCATTGCAAAGCATGAAGGTTTTGAACTCTACAGTTTAAGTTTTCATTATGGTCAGCGCCATTCTTTTGAGCTGGAAGCAGCCCGCAAAATGGCGGAAGTTTTTGGAGTCCAGGAGCATATGGTGATAAATATTGATCTTAAAAAAATAGGCGGTTCGGCCCTTACCGATGACATCGAGGTTCCCAAGGACGGAACCGAAGAATCCATGGCCGCCGAAATCCCGGTAACATATGTACCGGCCAGAAACACCATCTTTCTCGCTTATGCCCTGGCCTGGGCGGAAGTCCTGCAATCATCCGACATTTTTATAGGAGTCAATGCGATTGACTACAGCGGCTACCCTGACTGCCGTCCTGAATATATTGAAGCGTTCCAACGCATGGCAAATCTCGCCACCAAAGCAGGAGTACAAGGTACCTCTCAAATCAAGATACATACACCGCTGATAAATATGACAAAAGCTCAGATTATCCAAAAAGGAATCAAACTCGGTATCGACTATGCCCTGACCCACAGCTGCTACGATCCTTCGTCGCAGGGTCTTGCCTGCGGCCGATGCGACAGCTGCATCGTAAGATTGAAAGGTTTTAAAGCAGCAGGTATCAAAGATCCGATTAAATATGCTTAACACGATATTTCTGTGGAAATTTCAAATAATAAATCCCAAATTACAAATAAATTACAACACGCGGCGCAAGCGCCTGCGCTGCGCGTGACCAAAATTCCAAATTCCAAACCTTCTATTCTTGAAGAGTGGCAAAAGAATTCAAAAAAATATTTTAATCCATATTGGAATAATCGAAATAGTTTAGATCACCTGTCGAGAGCCTCCCCCTCGGCCGTGAGCAGTTCGGCCTTGAGCTCACTGCCGAAAGGCTCGGGGCCGAACGGTAGGTCGAACGATTGGTATTTGGAATTTGAGATTTGTTTGGAATTTGATGCTTGATATTTGGAATTTATTTGGTATTTGGGATTTCATAGATTCCGTGAACGGTTACAGATTATCTTTTAAAGGACTAAAAACTTTCTACACTAAGGATTGATCTAATGTCAGAGAAAGGTATTGTTTTCTTCCCGGAACGCACTTTGGAAGCAACCCCTAAGGATTATCGATTGGAAGCTTATGAGGATGTTTACTTTGAAGCTGTGGACGGTACGCGTCTGCATGGCTGGTTTGTCGACGGACCTGATAATCGCGCGGTTCTGCTCTGGTTTCACGGCAATGCCGGCAATATCAGCCATCGCCTGCACAATCTTAAAAAACTGCATGACGCCTTGCAGATACCCATCTTTATTTTTGACTACCGCGAATACGGATTGAGCGAAGGTGAAATCTCCAAGGCAGGCACCTTTGCCGATGCCCATGGGGCCTTTCGATATCTCATCGACAAGCAGGGGTTTGAAAAATCTTCAATACTATTATTCGGCCGTTCCCTGGGGACCGCACTGGCAGTGGATATAGCCGGCAAAGAAAAATGTCTGGGGGTAATCCTGGAAGCCGCGTTTACCTCTACCGATGATATGATGCGGAGGTATTTCCCTTGCTTGCCACCACAACCCGCTTCAACTGTTAAATATGACAGCCTCTCCTTAATTGACCGCATTCAAGCACCGCTTTTATTTATCCACGGCCAGTACGATCTGACGATTCCGGTCTCTATGGGGCGTCATTTGTACGAAAAATCCCGTTCCTCAAAGGAATTTTATGAAGTCCCGGGAGCGGATCATAATGACACTTACCTTGTGGGCGGCAACGCGTACTTCGCTGTCTGGCAGAAATTTTTGATCAAATGTCTGTCTCAAGCAGCTACAAAAACTTAGCCATAATTGTTCAGCCACAAAGCCACAAAGCCACTAAAATTGTAATATACAAAAGTCAATTGTCAGTTGTCATTAGTATTCGACCTCTCGGAAAGTACAAATGACGAATGACAAGCGAAGTCTCTTAGTTATAGATTTTCGATGAAGTTCCCGATTGCTTTGAAAACTTTGTGGGCGCCGTCGCCCAAAAGAATGCCGTGGCGATTAAAATTAAACAGCATATAAACTTTATCTTCCGAACCTAATAGATCAAACGCCCTTCTGGAACCGCGCGGAGCGACCACCGGATCACCTTTGGATTGAACTACAAGCGCCGGAACTCTTATGTCGGACAATTTGTGTTCCAGCGCTTCCATGAAACGCTCAAGCTCCAATATACCGGAAATCGGATTGCGGAAATAATTGATATGAGGATTTTCCGGCCTATTTTCAACAAACTCTTTTTTGGCACCTTCTAGGCGCACTTTCTCCATCAAACGGTTCCAGACGTCCACGGCAGGGACAAATTTTGAGGAAAAGTCCTGAAGCCTCATGGGGGGGCTAACTGCAAAAACCCCTTTGATATCATTGACCCGGGCAGCAAGGTCAAGTGCCAAACCTGCTCCAACGGAAAATCCTCCCACGATTACTCTTTTACACGTGTTACTGAGGATAGCATAGCCTGTATCAACCGAGACCACCCAGTCATGATAAGTTCTGGCTGCAAGATCGTCCGGAGAAGTGCCATGACCTTTTAAGCGAGGGACATAGACCCACAGACCCATGCGACCAAGATAAGTCGCCAGTTCCTTAACCTCAAGGGGGGCAGCCATGTAACCATGAACAAGAAGCACCCCGGTATCGCGTGATTTCCCCTTAATAAGCAAGGGCATACCGACTTCTTTGGGCTTGGATTCGCCTTCCACAAAAAAGGTGTTATAGTCTTTTTCAAACTCAGAAACTGATTGTGTAAGTAGCTGTTTAACGACTTTACGTCTCAGCCAGAATCCTGGAAGCCGGGCAATTCTCCTTATCCTGCGCTGCAGCAATGTCAGTGGTTCGACCTCATTAGCGATAACCGCGACGGGATTGTCAATGCGGATGCGATGAAATTCAAATGCGGAAATAAATTTCGAGGCATCCTTGATAATCGTCTTTCCTGCTTGCTTTATAACTTCTTTTTCCAGGGCCACTGTAATGAAATCTTTAAACTTGTTAAAACGATCATCGCTGAGCAGGTGTGTCTGGTCGTCTTTGAGGCTGTTGTGCAGAAATACCTCGGTTTTTTCCAAGTCGCATGTTGCTGCCAAGAATGCCCTTCGTCTGAAATCGTGCTCATCAATACTTGTATAGGGGATCAGCTTGAGTAGCGAAGCAAAAATATGATCGTGGTTTACGGTGATCATGCTGTATATGGACGACATGTAAAGCTGCATGATACTCAGAGCCGCTTTCCACAGGATTTGTTTTGATGGAATGGGGTCATCAAAATCGATGCGATGCTTAGCACTAATATCGCTCTTAACAGTAGGGCTTTTCATGAATTTTTTTATTTCAACCGGTTCTCCGAATCTTATATCCACATCTACTCCAGATAGGAGCATGGTGCCTTCGGTCATGATTTCTTCGATAATACGTTCCGGTATATTTTCCAGAAAATAAGTGGCGAGATCGCTTAACATGTTTTCGTGGGCTCTGAGCGGGTAATAAGTGATATTAACAGGAACAATGGACGTCTTGTTATTTACTACCGGCTCCAGTGAATCGATCTCAAATAGATCCAATAAACGTTTGGCTTCATCAGGATCTTCGCGCGACAGCCGTTGCAGCCGCTTCCGATAAAATTCCGTCCGCAGAGCCAGCGTGGCCGCCCCGGTGTGCGGGAGGTGTTTGCCGCCGGCATAGGAAACCATGAAACGTCCTTTCTCAATAATTTTTTTGCTTTTAACCATGCGGCCTTCGGGGAATATTATCCATGCCGCCTCACCGGTTAGCAAACTCTTGATAATCAGAAGATCCCTGTCCGGATTACGGGTTGAAACCGCGCCGACCTTATCAAGAAAAACTCCCAAGGAGCCCTTGAAGAGTTCATAATCGGCCAGCGACCAGACTGGAATATGGGTTAATTTATGGATATGATACGGCAAAAAGAGGGTTTCAATCCGGGTAAAATGATTAACTACAAAAATCTTAGACCCGTCCGGAATATTTTCTTTACCATGAATATTAATTTTGGTCTTTGAAAGACCGGCCAGCGTCTTTACAGCCAGTCCCGTTGTGCGATAGGCAAAACGATTCATCAAATTAACCTTTTCTGGGCTTTTGCCCGAATATTTTACATAATTGTGGTGGCAAAAAGTGTATTTTTTATATATTCTCAACATTCATCAGTATTGTCCATTAAATATTCGGTTTAGGTTGCTGGATAACATGAATGATGCCAGTCTAAATGGAGTGATGGAGTAATGGAAAAACACGGAAACCTTTATAATCCCAGTATTCCAGTACTCCATCACTCCAGTACTCCAAAATACAATGGGTTATAAAATTTTGGGACGTGTTGAATTGAAGAACAAGCCCATAGACATCACCAACCGGCATTCGGCCTCCGGTTTTACCATCAGCACCTTAGGCTGCAAGGTGAATCAGTATGAATCCGATGCCATCGCTCAATCCTTAAAAGATACGGGATGCATTTTACTGCCTGGTGAAGAAAACGCCGACCTGTGTATCATCAACACCTGTACGGTCACTCAGAAAGCAGCCATGCAGTCGCGACAGGCCATCCGGCAGGCCATTCGCAATCATCCCGGTGCACGTATCATCGTCACCGGATGTTATGCCCAGGTCGATCCTTCTGAAATCAAAAAAATTAAAGGGGTGCACGACATCATCGGCCATGCCGATAAACATGAGATCCCCGCAATGATCGTTTCCACAGAGCACGTGGAGCGCCCGCATCCTGTCTTGACCTGCCGGGAAATTTCTGATGAACGTGATTACCGGCAAATGGCGGTCGTTGCTTTTGGAAAGCGCACACGTCCCTTTTTAAAAATTCAGGACGGCTGCAACACGTTTTGCTCATACTGTATCGTCCCTTACGCCAGAGGCCGCAGCCGCAGTATGATCCTCAACAGCGTATTGGAAAATGTCCATAAAATTAGGCAAGGCGGCTTCTGCGAAGTCGTCCTGACCGGTGTGCATCTCGGCGCCTACGGGCTGGATCTTACGCCCAAGACGAACCTATTTAACCTCCTGAAACGTATACAGGCATCAACCACGATCGAGCGGGTGCGCCTGAGTTCAATAGAACCGCTTGAACTCACCCGGGATATCATTCAACTTGTGGCTGACTCGAACCGCTTTTGCCGTCATTTTCATATACCTTTGCAAAGCGGGGATGATGGCATCTTAAAAAATATGAACCGGCCATATACGCGTTCATTTTTTAGGGATTTGGTATTGAAAATTAATACGCTGATTCCAGATGCCGCTATCGGTGTCGACACCCTGGTGGGATTTCCCGGCGAAACTGAAACAGCCTTTGAAAATACATATTCCTTAATCCAGGAACTGCCTGTCTCCTATCTGCATGTTTTTCCGTTTTCATCCCGTGCAGGCACGCCTGCAAGCCGATATCCGCATAAAGTACCGTCAAAAATTATCAAAACCCGCTGTGCAAAAATGCGCAAACTCGGAAATGTTAAAAAAAGAGATTTTTACAAAAAATTTATCGGGCAACAGCTTGAAGTATTAATTGAAAGCAAGCGGGATTCATCAACAGGATATTTAAAGGGATTGACATCTAATTACATGCCTGTTTTAGCAGACGGTGGAAATGAACTGGAAAACACTCTGGTTAAAGTCAGAATTGACAAAATCTTCAGCAACCATGCGGTAATCGGCAATATCTGTTACCTGGGTTGAGCGGTTCAGCGTTCAACGTTCAGG
>NZ_JAZFTO010000196.1:0-9389 GCF_036446775.1 Candidatus Desulfatibia sp. | reverse complement strand
TGAAAAATATCAAACGGAGCAATGGCACGCTCTTCTTTTAGGCTGGCATCTACATAGTATCTTACTTTGGCAATCGCTCCTTCCGGTTTGATGCTTGTTTTTATCTTTACAACACCTTTGACTTGGTCGGCTGTGCCCGGTTCGATAAAGCTAATGCTCAGCGGCCGGGAAACCGGCAGCGGCGGTGACCAGAAACGCTTTTCATCCTGCCTGCGGGCACCTGCACGCTGAACCTTCAAAACCAGCGTATGCTCTCCACTTGGACTGTGAGTAATATATGTAATTAGATACTGGTTTTTCAGTTGATTGGCAATGGCGCGGTAAAGCCCCTGAAGATCGGATAGAGAAGTCGCCAACAGATTCCGCCCTCCGGTGAAACTGGCTATGCGACCGAGTTCCCGGGCATCAACCTTGGGGCCTACGCCGATAGTAAAAATCGGTACGCGAATTGATTTGGTGGTGGCGACATCGATCACATCGTTGGCCGTGTGCATGCTGCAGGCACGACCTGCTTTCTCATCCTTGCCGTCGGTAAGCAGAATGATTGCCCGCCTTCCTCTGGGAATCTCTGCTGCTTTTTTAACAGCTTCAAAGGCCGTATCATATAAACATGTTGCTGCATTCGGTTTGGCGGCCAGTGCATTAACGGCGTTAATTGCAGCGTTTTTATCGCCTGTAAAATCCACTTTTAAAATCGGTTCATTATTGAAACTAAACAGCGCCACCCGATCATCCCGGGCCAACATGGCAATGAAATTGACGGCAGCCTTTTTAGCTGCGGTCATCGAGGTCCGTCCGGTCCTGTCTTTGGCCTGCATGCTTCCGCTGGTGTCTATAGCCAGCACCACGGCCATGGGATCGGTGGCAGGAGACACATTTTCGACGGCAACCTGCCGGCCGTCTTGAAGTATTTCAAAATCTGCGGCCGACAGCCCCAAAACGGGATTACCATCAGCAGCGGTTACACTGGCATATACACGCACCTGATTTGCTAACTTGTCAGCAGCCGTTACGGTCTCGATATAGTTGATGGTCAACTCTTTGATGGATTGGCCCCAAGCCGGCGCAGATATGGTAACCACTATCAGCAAGCAGGCTGTCAGGTATATTTTAACTTTGCAGTTCAAACGGTTTTGCTCCACCGGCAATGTCTCCTCCCTAAACTTATAAAGTATAATTAAAGGCCCTCTATGTGTCAACTGGAACAGCGAGACCTTTGAACTGAAACAGCAGAATGGATTCGGAGTCTATCTTTTCAGGTTCTTGACAACGAATGCTTTGAGATCGGGTTCTGTTTCCGGATGTTTGGTTCTGATCACCTTGGGCTGGACATTGACCAAATGATAGACGCGCTCATAAACAGTTTGGCTGATGACGACTTCACCCGCTGCGGCGCCATCGCAATACCTTGACGCAAGGTTGACGGTGGCGCCGATTACCGTATACTCCAACCGTTCCGCGGACCCGATGAAACCGTGGATGACTGCACCTGTGTGAACACTGATGCCTACGTCAAAAACAGGCAGCCGGCGCACTTTTCTGCCTTCGCCCAGCTTGCGGACCGCCCGCTGCATTTCCAGCGCCGCCTTAACTGCCTTTTCACACTGTTTGTCATCTTTTTCGGGACTGCCGAATACCGCTAAAACCGAATCGCCGACATATTTGTCCACAACACCGTCATGTTCGAAAATGATCGGGACAAAGGCATCGAACATCTCATTGAGCATCCGGACAACTTCGTCCGGCTCCATCTCGGCACTAAGCGCGGTGAAGCTGCGCACATCCGAGACGAGAATAGTAACCGGATCCACTCTCTCTCCTTCGGTCCGTAAACGGCTGTCTTTGGCGCAAATTCGTTTGGCAATCTTGGGGGAAAACTGCCTTGAAAGATAAGATCGCAACTCTTCTTCACGTTTTAGGTCTTTGCGCAATATGTGATCCCTGACAAACATCGCCACCTGGTTGGCAATGGCGCGCATCAATTCCAGATCGGTCCCAAAAAAGGCCTCATGGGTTAAATAGTTGTCAACGTACATCACTCCCAGAACCTGCTCTCCCAACAGCAGCGGAACATAAATCGCCGACTGTACGCTGTAGTAAATAGCACTTTCAGGCGTATCATTTCCCGTATGGCTTTCAGCAGCAGACCAGATAAAAGGCTCATGCCTGTCATAGGCGCGTTTGATCCAGGTCATACTAACGGAATGATCCCCCTGGGGCCAGTGAGCTTTGAGAAGCAACTCGCCCCGCTCGTCCGGCAAGAGAACGGCTCCGCGCTGGGCGTTGGGAATCGCCTTTTGCAAATGTTTGACCAGAATTTGCACCAGAGAATCGAGCGAGTCGGCTGTACTTAACATCTGACAGAGGTCGTTAAGGGCTGTTAATTGCCGCCGTGACTGCTCAAGCATTTCATCCGCAATACCATGTCCGGTTATAGCATGCGGGCGTGTCGTAATATCCGTTAAATCAACAATAGTCCCTTCGGAGGCCGGCACTGGATCCGGTTCCGCAATAGGCGGTATCGGATCCACTAGTTTCGTAAGACTGGTTGCAGAATCCGGCGCCGGATCATCATCGGATATGGTAACTTTCGGTTCCGCCAACTCTGAAATCAGAACGTCAGCGTCCGTATCATGGCCAGGATCATCGGCGGATGGTGCCGGTTCCATCTGAACTTCAATGATCGTCCACCCAACCTGCACCTTATCCCCCGGCATCAGCCGCGTTTTGGTTTTAATTTCAACTCCGTTCACCCAGGTACCATTGGCGCTGCCCAGGTCTTCAATCCAATATTCATTGTTTTCAAAAGTAAGGACTGCATGAACATGGGAAATATAATCATCTTCTACCAGATCGATATCAACATGCTGGTCGGGAGAAGGGTAGCGGCCGAAGATGATCGAATTCGATTCAGTCTCGAACTGTTTCGGCGGTTGTAATGGCAGCGAATAACTGATTATCATAGTCTTATTGTGACATTTGTTTTGATCAAGCAGGAGCACGGCCCTGCCGTTGTTTTTGCATAGCGAAACGCTATTGAAGCTCCCTGTGGTCCCGATTAGCGGGATCTGCGCTGCGCTGCGGCAAACTGCGATGAATACACTCGCTGTTTCAGTTCAAAACGGGAGCTTCAAGGTGATCAACACCGGTTGGCTCCAGCATGTCGCCAAAACCGCTATCCGATGATTTCATTTAAATACAACGACTTGTGTCAATATGTCAAGCAGAATCAGCCGGTCGTTATGTGCGCAATTAAGAAATCGGTTGCGAAATCACAGTATCTTCGCTATTTTCTAACTACAGACCTCGTTATTTACCTTATATAAATGACCGTAGCCCTTTATATACCATGGGACTGCACATAAATTTGGACATCAGGGCGGTCTAGGTTCTGGGTTCAGGGTTCTGGGTTAACCTTTGAACCTCTGAACCTTTGAACGTTGAACCTTTGAACCCAATTTTTGATTAGAGATGGAGCGTTTTGTCCAAAATTTCACCGCATCATCTATCAATATTTGCGAGATCTGAACTAATAAAAGAATGAGAGGAAAGGTATGATATACATAGGAAATTTTCTGCATGTCACCGATCAGCAAGAAGTTTTGGAATCCGAACGCAGGCATGGCGAATTCAGCCTGATCATCGAATCCGACAACCACGAAACTGCCATTAAAAAGTTCAAAGATCGAATTGTCGAACTCAGGAAATCGAGCGATTTTTTTCAAGGCGAATGCCGAGTATTTTTTACTCAGCTTTTGGAGTTTGATTCCTTCCCTAAAACCCAAGCCATGATGCTGAATTATAAATCGATAGTCGGAGACCCCTTTTTACCATTTATCGGCTGTTCAATTCCAACCGGAGAATCAGATTCATGCCGCATTTTTGATTGGAAAAATAACCAACCCGAAATTGATGGTGAAAACGAGAGACTTTTTCTGGAATTTAAAAATTGAATTGTACCATCTTCGATACTCCCGGGTTGAAAACACTTTTTCGCTGGTTTTCGCTAATTGCCTTAAAAATTGCCGGGTGGCGTGCGCAAGGCCGGTTGCCGGCTGTTCCTAAATTTGTACTGGTCGGTGCTCCCCATACATCCAACTGGGATCTTCCATACATGTTATTTATCATTTTTGTTCTCAGAGGCAAAATATGCTGGCTGGGAAAAGAATCCTTATTTCGCCCGCCGTTTAAAGGGTTTTTCAAATGGCTGGGAGGCATACCCATTGACCGATCCAGATCTAAAAACATTGTGGCCCAGACTATTCAACAGTTTAATCAGAATAAAACAATGATCCTTACGATAGCGCCGGAAGGCACCCGTTCATGGGCCAAAAAGTGGAAAACAGGATTCTATCATATTGCCAAGGGCGCCAATGTTCCCATTGCACTGGGCTTTCTCGACTACCGACGCAAAGTAGGAGGGATAGGTCCGTTTATTTATCCAACCGGAAATATTGATGCGGACATGCAGACAATCAGAGCGTTTTACGGCGGTATCACCGGCAAATTTTCTGAAAAATCAATGGACTGATTTTGCAGTAATTTTTTGAACCCATCTCAAAACTGCTATAAACTCAAGTTTCTCACCCTGTTTTGTTACTTATAGCTGTTTCCATAAAACGGAACCTTATTTTGACAGTTGCTATAATAAAAGTATTCTTTCTTTATGCTAAAATTCGTGGTATTGGTTTTCAGCTTACATCCAGAACTGCAATCCAGCCTTAACTCGATAGTATAGGAATTTCCTTTTTTAGAGCGGCGAAGCCACGTTATATAGAATCGCGAAGCGATTGTATAACTAGATTTTCTCACCCACAAAAATCAGGAGGTGGCGTATGCGAATCCTACTCATTGGCCAGGCGGCCTTTGCCGTAAAAACATTGGAAAGTATGCTGGCAAGGGGTGATAATGTTGTGGCGGTTTATGTACCACCTGACAGGCCGGGCGGCCGCACCGATCCCCTCAAGGACACGGCCGTTGCCCAGGACATTCCGGTTTACCAGCCCACAACGTATAAAGATGATCAGGTGTTGGCCGAGTACAAGGCGATAAAACCGGACCTTACTGTTTTGGCGTTTGTCACGGATATTATCCCGGCACGCTATTTTGAAGTTCCCACGCAAGGGGCCATCTGCTACCATCCTTCCATACTGCCGCGCCATCGAGGAGCCAGCGCCATTAACTGGGCCGTGACCATGGGAGCTACCAGGACCGGTCTTTCGATATTCTGGCCGGACGGCGGTATCGACACCGGTGAAATCCTTTTGCAGAAAGAAATTGACGTAGGCCCTGACGATACCACCGGTTCCCTCTATTTCAACTACCTTTTCCCCATGGGAGTAGAGGCCATCTTAGAGTCCATCGATCTGATCAAAGAAGGTAAGGCTCCCAGAATTTCTCAAGATGAAGCTCTGGCCACCTATGAACCGCCCTTTGATGACCGTGTGGCCGGCATCGACTGGTCCAAGCCGGCCCCGGAACTTTACAACCTGGTACGCGGCTGCGATCCTCAACCGGGTGCCTATGCGGTGTTCAATGATGAGAAAGTTCGTTTTTACGGGGCAAAACTCAGTGAGGATTCCCATGACAAGACACCGGGCACCATCCTCCAGATTGATGACCAGGGGATGCAGTTGGCCGTATCCGGAGGCAAACTTACTGTCTCCAAAGTCCGAGCACCTGAAATCGGGAAAGTTGTTGCAGCCGAATTTGTCGCTAAAAAGGGACTGAATGTTGGAGATGTATTCGGCACCTAGTGTGGATTTATAGTAGTTGTCAAAATAACGTTCCGTTTCCGCCACCGGATAATTTCGTTTAGATCGGCAAGAACTCGCAAATAAAAGCGCGTAAAAGCGAACATGGCTATGGTTTTAAGAATATAGTACCGCAATATGATTTTGTTCTCCCAATGGAGACACTTTGATGATGTTCGCTTTAACGCGCTCTAATTTGCTCAGACAGCTTCCCGACCTAAACGAAATCATCCGGCGGCTTGCTACAAATATGAACCCAATAGATTCAATCGGAACAGATTTATAACAACCGCTATTTATGAAAAAAAAGACCTTTGAAAATGCCTGCCAAGGGTATTTTCAAAGGTCTTGTATTGTAATAGGTATTATTAGAGCGGCGAAGCCGCGTTATATAAAATCGTCAAGCGATTTTATAATCAGGCGGCTTTCTCGATCTTAACCGCGCAAACCTTGTATTCCGGAATTTTAGCGATGGGGTCAAAGGCCGAATTAGTGAGCACATTGGCCGAACTTTCCGAAAAATGGATCGGCACGAAAAGCAGGCCGGGTTTTACCTTATGGCTGATGCGGACCGGTGCTTCAATTTCACCCCTGCGGGTGGAAAGCTTAACCTTGTCACCATCCTTGACCGCCAATGCTTCGGCGTCTTGCGGATGGATTTCCACATATCCGTTTTTCTGCTCGGCATCCAGATGGGGTGAGACGCGCGACATGGTACCGCTATGATATTGGGCGAACATACGACCGGTAGTGAGAAAATAGGGGTATTCGTCGTCCGGCATTTCAGCAGGATCAAGGTACTCGATGGCATGAAAAAGGCCTTTGCCGCGGGTGAACTGCTCCTTGTGCAAAAACCGGGTTCCCGGATGCTCGGGGTTGGGACAGGGCCATTGCAGTCCGTCCAGTCCCAGTCTTTCGTAAGACATGCCGGCATAGCTCGGAGTCAGGGTGGTAAGTTCCTTGAATATTTCTTCGGGACCATCATATTTCATCTCATAGCCCATGGCCGTGGAAAGCCTGGAGATGATTTCCCAGTCTGCCAATGTATCCCCTAAGGGTTCTATGGCTTTGTTGACCTTTAGGCAGCGGCGTTCTGTATTGGTAAATGTTCCGTCCTTTTCGGCAACGGAAACCGCCGGCAGAACCACATCGGCCCTCTCGGCCGTCTCCGACAGGAAAATGTCCTGGCAAATCAGGATTTCAAGCTTTTCAAGGGCTTTGTCAAGATGGTTTTGATCGGGATCACTCATTTTGGGATTTTCTCCGATGACATACAGGGCCTTTAATTTGCCGTCGATCATGGCCTGCACCATGTCGAGGATGGTGTAGCCCGGCTGATTGGGCAGTTCTTTTCCCCAGGCTTTGGAAAATTTTTCGGTGTTGGCTTCAACGGTTACCGGCTGATAGGCCGGAAAAACATTGGGCAGGCCGCCCATATCACAGGCGCCTTGAACATTATTCTGCCCTCTCAAAGGGTTGACGCCGCCGTTCTTTACGCCGACATTGCCGCACAGCATGGCAAGATTGCAGATGCTTTTAACATTGTCCACACCGGTAGTATGCTGAGTAATTCCCATGGCATAAAGAATGGAAGCCGGAGAATTGGTGGCGTACAGTTCGGCCATCTTTTCCAGATCCGCCGGGGCAATACCGGTGATGGTCTCAACCTTGTCCGGCGTATACGCATCCAGGGTTGCAAGAAATTCCTCAACCCCCTCGCATCTTTCCTCCATGTAGCTTTTATCGTGCCAGTCATTTTTGACAATGATATGCATCATGCCATTCAACATGGCTACGTCGCTTCCTACACGCTGGGTTACCGCCACATCGGCAAAGCGTGACAGCTGGATATTTCTGGGATCGGCCACGACCAGCTTGGCCCCTTTTTCCTTGGCCCTGAAAACCCGCCGGGCAATCAACGGGTGGCATGCCGAGGTGTTTGAACCGGTGATAAAGATACAGGCGGCATCCTCGATTTCCTCAATGGAGTTTGTCATGGCTCCACTTCCAAACGCAGCGGCAAGACCTACCACTGTAGAGGAATGTCAGAGCCGTGCGCAGTGATCGACATTATTAGTGCCGATCACCGCCCGGGCAAACTTTTGGGCCAGGTAGTTTTCTTCGTTAGTGATTTTAGCAGAAGTCAGGACACCGACACTGTCCGGGCCATGGGCTTGAATGATCGATTTGAGCTTGTCGGCCGAAAATTGGATGGCGTCATCCCAGGTGGTTTCCGTCAACTCTCCATTCTTCTTAATCAGGGGAGTAGTCAGGCGCTTATCGCTAACCACGTGTTCATGCAGGTTCCAGCCTTTAATGCAAAGTTTGCCTTCATTCACCGGATGGGTTTTCATCGGGAGGGTATCGGTTAGCTTTCCGTCCATCACCTGGAAAAGGATACCGCACCCTGTGCCGCAATATGAACAAACTGAAGGAATGATTTTGTAATCCATACCTAACGCTCCTTGGTATATGTTTGAAGTTCAGGTTAAATCATTTGGTACTATTCTGCAAATTATTTCAGTATTTTACTCTATCAATTACAATGATGATCTCGTAAAAAGTCACGAATTCAACTATAGATGGCTAAGTAAAAAGGTTCATATACAAGGCGTAGTATTTTTTCAGGAACGAGGCCATACATGTAGTATGCCGAGTGTCTGAAAAAATACTACAACGCAGTAGATGGGACTTTTTACGACGCCATCAACAAAGGAAAGAATATGGCTACTATTAATTGGACTGAAAGTAAAAAATTTACCGACATTAAGTATCACCAGGCCGAGGGGATCGCCAAAATAACCATCAATCGTCCCGAAGTACGCAATGCCTTTCGCCCCTTGACGGTCAATGAGATGATCGAGGCTTTGGCAGACGCCCGCGCCGATCATTCCATCGGCGTCGTTGTACTGACCGGTGCAGGCGACAAAGCCTTTTGTTCCGGAGGCGACCAGAGAGTGCGCGGCGAAGCCGGGTATCAAGATGAAAAAGGCGACCACCATTTGAATGTGCTTGAATTTCAACGCCGGATCCGCACCTGCCCCAAACCGGTGATTGCCATGGTCGCCGGCTATGCCATCGGCGGCGGAAATATTTTGCATTTGATGTGCGACCTGACCATTGCGGCCGATAACGCTGTCTTCGGTCAGACCGGACCGCGGGTCGGTTCATTCGACGCCGGTTACGGTTCCAGCTATCTGGCCAGGGTGGTCGGCCAGAAAAAGGCTCGGGAGTTATGGTTTCTATGCCGCCAGTATAATGCCCGGCAGGCGCTGGAGATGGGCCTGGTAAACACGGTCGTGCCGCTTAAAAGACTGGAAGAGGAAACGGTTGTGTGGTGCCGGGAGATTCTGGCGAACTCACCGGTCGCCATCCGCTGTCTGAAAGCAGCGTTGAATGCAGACTGTGACGGCCAGGCAGGACTCCAGGAACTTGCCGGCCACGCCACCATGCTGTATTACATGACCGCGGAAGGTCAGGAAGGACGCAATGCTTTTCTCGAAAAACGCAAGCCGGACTTTTCGAACTTCCCCAGAAGCACTGAGAGCCTTAGTGTCTTTGTGGCTGAACTAGTACGTTAAATGGAACAATCAAAGTTGAACATCTGGGTACAGGCGGCGCGGCCGTGTTTCCCAG
>NZ_JAZFTO010000195.1:0-16588 GCF_036446775.1 Candidatus Desulfatibia sp. | reverse complement strand
ACCCGGACCCAGGGGCCACGGTTTTGTTTAACCCCGGAGGGTGTAGTTCCTTGACATTTCGATGGCGCTATGGAGCAATGGAGTATTGGAGTGATGGAAAAACCACACCACCGATTATTGTTTTTCCCAATACTCCAGCTTTCCATTACTCCAATACTCCATATACAAGACTTTAAGGCAGAGCCAGGTATCTATGACTTGGTCCAGAGGACCAGGTTTTCCATGATGAAATGAAAAGGGAGGTTATTAATGAACACAACCATGGAATTGATCAAAGCCCGGGATCCGGGTGAAAAGGAGTTTCATCAAGCCTTGCAAGAAGTCATAGAAACCGTTCAGCCGGTTATGGACCGCAACCCGCAGTACCGCCAGGATGCCGTGCTGGAAAGAATCATAGAACCTGAGCGCGTGATTATGTTTCGAGTTCCCTGGATGGATGACCAGGGACAGGTGCATGTCAACCGCGGATTCAGGATAGAAATGAACAGCGCCATCGGGCCTTACAAGGGGGGGCTGCGCTTTCATCCATCGGTTAACTTGAGCATCCTCAAATTTTTGGCCTTTGAACAGGTCTTTAAAAACGCGCTGACCACCCTCTCCATGGGCGGTGCTAAAGGCGGGTCGGATTTTGATCCCAAAGGAAAATCTGATAATGAAGTCATGCGGTTTTGCCAGAGCTTTATGGCGGAGCTTTTCCGCCATATCGGTCCGGATACGGACGTCCCGGCCGGAGACATCGGCGTGGGCGCCAGGGAAATCGGATATCTGTTTGGAATGTATAAGAAACTGCGCAATGAATTTACCGGAGTATTAACCGGTAAAAGTTTGGGATGGGGGGGGAGTCTCATCCGTCCGGAAGCAACCGGATACGGGTGTGTCTATTTTGCCGCCGAAATGCTGGCCACCCGCAATGATAATCTTGAAGGCAAAATCTGTCTGGTTTCAGGTTCGGGCAACGTGGCGCAATTTACTACTGAAAAAATTCTCGAACTGGGCGGCAAAGTGGTGACTCTCTCTGATTCTAGCGGCTATATTTATGATGAGGAAGGTATCGACGCCGGCAAGCTGGCTTTTGTGAAACGCTTGAAAAACATCAAACGGGGACGCATCAAAGAGTACGCTGAAAAATATTCGAAGTCGGTCTACCAGGAAGTAGAACCTGAGCAGGAATACAATCCCTTGTGGGACCACAAGGTTGACTGTGCTTTTCCCAGTGCCACGGAGAATGAAATCAACCCCAAAGACGCTGTAAAACTAACAAATAATGGTGTTAATCTGGTCTGCGAGGGAGCCAACATGCCTTGCACGCCCGAAGCCATCAACGTTTTTTTAGACAAAAAAATACTTTATGCTCCCGGCAAGGCTTCAAATGCCGGCGGGGTGGCGGTTTCAGGGCTGGAAATGGCTCAGAACAGCATGCGTTTGAGCTGGCCGGCCGAAGAAGTGGATCTGCGTCTCAAAATGATTATGAAAAATATTCACCAGACCTGTCTGGATGCGGCGGCTGATTACAACGAACCCGGAAACTATCTGGCAGGCGCCAATATCGCCGGATTTTCGAAAGTGGTGAATGCCATGCTGGACCAGGGCCTGGTTTAACGCTGTCGAATTTGTTGCGATTTTAAATAATTTTTTGATGAAAAGATCTTTAGAAATAATTCTGATTATTGTGTTGGTGCTGATACCATACAAGTTACAGGCCTTTGAGCGCTATAACAGGGTTGTTAAGTATGACCAGTACTTTTCCAAGTATTCCAAGCGCTATTTTGGCCCGGGTTTTGACTGGCGGTATTTCAAGGCTCAAGCCGTGGCCGAATCCCGCTTGAAAGCCGGTGCCCGATCAAAGGTTGGGGCTGTAGGCGTTATGCAGATTATGCCCGCAACCTTTAAAGAGATCACCAAAAAGAACCCAAGCATTAAAGGTACTCGCAAGCAGCCCCGCTGGAATATAGCTGCAGGTATCTACTATGACCGGATAATATGGAAGGGATGGAAGGCCGAAAGGTCGTTTAAAGACCGCATCAGTTTCATGTTAGGATCTTACAATGCCGGCAAAAGAAATATTATAAAAGCTCAAAAAATAGCACAGGAAAAAGGGCTTAACCCGAACTTATGGGCATCCATAGTGCCCGCTTTGCCCGGCGTTACCGGCCGGCGGAGTAAAGAGACCATCGGATATGTCAAAAAGATTCACATGATTAAGGGGGTGTTGAAATAATGGAATGGTCCATTACATTACTCAATTTTGGTTATGCAATTGTCGGTGCTTTACTGACCTTAGTATTCATGATGATCGGATATAAAATATTCGACAAAATGACGCCTTTTAATACTTCCGAGCAATTAGCCCAAAAGAACCTGGCGGTCGGAGTTGTGGTGGGATCCATATTTGTGGGCTTGGGCATAGCGATAGGCCTGGTGGTCGGCATGGGACTTAACTAGTGTCCATCCATAAGCGGGAGTTTTATAAAATCGCGCAGCGATTTTATTCATCATCGACGATTACAGTGCCGTTTTGATCTCTTTTGACTTTCGTAATTCCGGGATGTTGTCTTTCCAGTGTCTCCAGGGATAAGGATTGCTGCCGGACAATTTGGAGTAGTCGCTGGTTTTCGGCCATGAGATCTTTGTGCTGGAGGGCCTGACGAATCGTTACCATCAGGTCGACCATGTTGCAGGGTTTGGTAAAGAAACGGTAGATTTCTCCTTCATTAATGGCGTGGATGGCGGATTCAAGGCTGGCGTGCCCCGTAAGAATCATGCGGATGGTGTCCGGATATTGCCGCCGGACAATAGCCAGAAATTCCGTTCCGGACATGCCCGGCATCTTGTCATCCGAGAGGATGACATCCACAGGTTCTTGGGCTATAATATTGAGTGCTTCTTCGGCTGAATCTGCGCACAGAACCTCATAGGGCTCTTGTGATAGCGCTTGTGTCAACATGTCCCTGATGGCGGGCTCATCGTCAACGACTATGACTGTATGCTGCATGGTACACCCCTTTACATGAGTTTTATTTTTTAAAGCGGCGTAGCCGCGCTATATAAAATCGCGGAGCGATTTTATAGCTGTATAACTTGCTTTTCCCTGGGCGCCTCGCATCGGGTGGAGGTCTTCCTTTTTTTCAGCATTGCTCGTGCTGTTTTCAATTTGGCATCGATATCAGCATCTTTCTGGTCAGGATCATGGTGGAAGAGATACAAAGTCTTTACCTTGGCATGGACGGCCAGATCCACAACCTGTGAGACGGCAGAATGGCCCCACCCGATTTTGGCTTCATATTCCTTGTCGGTGTAAGTGCAGTCGGTGATCAGGACGTCGGTGCCCGCCACGAAATCGATAAGCTGGTCCAAGTAGAACTTATTGTAAAACTGGTTGGGTTTCGGATAGAGTTCATTGTCGGTGACGTAACAGACCGATTTGTCCTTATATTCCACTCGGTATCCCAGACAGTGGCCGGGATGGTTAAGCAGCATGGTTTTTACCTTTATACCGTTTATTTCGAACTCTTCTTCCTTTAAATCGCGAAAGGTGACCATAGCGCTGAATTCCTTGATATTGATGGGAAAATAGACGCCGTCCATTTGTCCTGAAATCAGCTCGCGCATGGAAGTGTCGCCATGAGATGGTCCGAAGATTTCGATTTCGTTGCCTTGAGTATACAACGGTACGAAAAAGGGTATGGCGTTGATGTGGTCCCAGTGGGGATGGGAGATAAAAATCTTGGCTCCCACCAGGGGACGATTTTCGGCCACTAGATAATCTGACAATGCTTTAATGCCGGTGCCGGCGTCGAAAATGAAAAGACTGCCTTTGGCAAACTCCAGGCTGACGCAAGATGTGTTTCCGCCGTATTTTGTGGTCTGCTTGCCGGGAGCCGGAAGGGTGCCGTGGACCCCCCAAAACGTCAGTTCAATACGGTCCTGGATGACGCGGTGCAGTTGATCGACGATTTTTTTCGTATTAATTGGTTTGGTGATGTAACCGTCAGCACCGAAGCTAAAGGCGCGTTTGCGGTCGAACTCGTAAGATTTGCTGGACACCACCATGATTTTGGTGGCATCCAGGTCAGGTTCGGCACGCAGCCTTTTGATAAGTTCAAGGCCGTCCATTTCAGGCATCATCATATCCAGAATAACACAATCGGGTACTTGTTCGATGATTTCGGTCAGGGCACTGGTACTGGAAGTGTTATGGGATACAATGTGTGATTCTTTTTCAAGAATTTTGCTAAGCAGCTTGATAGAGATTTGGTCGTCATCGACAATGAAAAACTGAAGTGTCTTAGCCATGCCCCCCCCTGAAGGAGATTGTAAGTTAAAAGCGCTTTTCCATTGCTGAGGGTCTGTTGGTTCGCATCATTTTTCACCTGATTTACGTTTTGCAGCGTGCAACAAATTGACTGCTGCGGAAATACTTGGGGCAACACATTGCTTTTAATTATAAAAATTGTAAGAGAAAGCAAACAGGATGTCAACTAAGTTTTCCTCTCATTGCGAACCGTGTTGATTACGAGGAGGGAAAGATATCCGTCTAAGCGGCACAGGCTCGGCGTATTTCAGATGATTCCGACGCTGATTTCTCGATTGACACAACATTCGTATTTTTCTATATTAAATTTGAATTCCCCGCTGCGACTCGACTGAGCTCGTCGCAGGCTGAAGCTCGCTTGCCGTCGGTCGGGCAGTGGTGAACTCTGATTCTGTGAACCCAGTAGAAAGGTAACCCTGAACGTTGAACACTGAACCTGTGAACACTTATGCGTATGCCGTTTACTAAGCCATTGAACAAAACAAAACCTTTCTGGATCTGTGCCGCTCTATTCGGGCTTATTTTTGCAGTTCTTTTTGCGGTACGCTTGGACCTGTTCAAGAGCTTGAGCACCGTTCCCCAAAGCGTATCGTTATCATCCATAGATACCCTGCCCGCCGAGGATTCGTGGATGAATATATTCCAAAACGGCCGCAAAATCGGATCTTCACACACAACTTTTTCAAAAACCGCTAGCGGGTACCGCTTTCAAGAAAAGATACATATGCGCATCAATACAATGGGGCTGGTCCAGGACATAAGTCTCAATACAGGCGGAAGGCTAAATCCGGATTTTACGCTTTCGTCGTTTGATTTTGAGATTAGTTCGGGCCGTTTTCGTTTTGTGGTCGAGGGAACTATTTCAAACGACCTACTTTCCATTCAAACACAGAGTTTCGAATCCAAACGAAAGATCGATATCAAGCTCAAGGAGAGAGTATATATTATGCCCGGTATATTAAAAGCAGTAGCAGCTTCCGGTTTGGTGCCCGGAGACGAGTTTGCCTTTCAAATTTTTGATCCTGCTACAATGGGAAGGGAGGCTGCCATTGTCAAGGTTATTGGCCGGGAGGAAGTCCTGAACCAGGGAATCAATAAAACGGCAACAAAATTGTCGTTAATGTTTAAAGGAGTAACTCAGCTGGCATGGATCGATGAAAACGGCGAAGTGCTTAAAGAAAAGGGGTTTTTGGGGATCAGTTTAGAAAAAACAACACGTGATAATGCGCTTTTCGGCCTTCCCTTAGAAGCGAGTCAGGATCTTACAGCACTTGCTTCTGTTCCCTCGAATATGTTAATTGACGATGCCAGCAAACTGACCAGGCTCGAAGTTGAAATTGGAGGTATAAAATACGACGATATAGATCTGCACGGCGGTCGGCAGTCTTTTGTCGATAATGTACTGACGATAAATATTGAGTCATTATCAGATCTTGCGTCTTTTGCTGCTAAAAATAAATCGCATGAAGATAAAAAAGAATTTTTAAAACCGACTCCGTTCGTACAATCTGATCATCCCAAGATACGAAAACTGGCCCAAAAAATCGTATCAGGGAATGAAGTGCCCTTAACAAAAGCTATAAGGCTGGTTGACTGGGTCTATAAAAATATTGACAAGCGACCGGTTCTCTCCCTGCCTGATGCCCTCTCTACACTTGAGAATCGCATGGGTGACTGCAACGAGCATGCCGTGCTGCTGGCTGCGCTTGCGAGGGCGACAGGCATACCGGTAAAGATTGAAGCCGGGCTGGTTTATTTAAACGGGCGGTTTTACTACCATGCCTGGAATCTGTTGTACCTTGGGAAGTGGATAACAGCAGACGCTCTTTTTGGCCAGATACCGGTAGATGTGACCCACATACGGTTTGCAAGCGGGCAGCAGAAACAGCAGCTTGATTTGATGAGCATTATAGGCAAGATAAAGTTAAAGATTATAAACCAGACACTATGATAGAACTCACCGGACTGACCAAAAGATATACTGATTTAGTTGCCGTGAACGACCTGAACATTATTGTGCCCGAGGGCGAGATCTTCGGATTTATCGGTCCCAACGGCGCGGGCAAAACCACCACGATAAACATGATGGGGGGGATCATAACACCGACTTCAGGCAGCGTGACCATCTGTGGTATTCAGATGGAAGAACATCCGGAAAAGGCCAAAAGAAAAATCGGCTTTATTCCGGACAGGCCGTATCTATATGAAAAGCTTACCGCCATGGAGTTTCTTGAGTTCACCTCAGATCTTTATGGTGTTAATGAGAATGATTTTCTTGCCAGATCTCAAGAACAATTGGAGATGTTTTCACTTTCCGAATGGTCCAATGAGCTCATAGAATCGTATTCACACGGCATGAAACAGCGACTTGTTATGGCAGCGGCGCTCTTGCATGAACCGGAAGTTATTATTGTCGATGAACCGATGGTGGGACTTGATCCGGTGGCGATCAAAATGGTGAAAGAACTCTTCAGGCACCTTGCTGCCGAGGGTGTAACCATTTTCATGTCGACCCATACCCTGAAAGTGGCAGAGGATATTTGTGATCGCATCGGCGTCATTCATAAGGGCTCGCTTGTCGCCAACGGAACACCCGAGGATCTGAGGCGTCTTACCGATGTCGGCGAGGCGGACCTTGAACAGGTGTTTATTCGTTTGACTGAAGAATGAAAACTGTTATCATACTACTAAAGCCCAGGATTTTGTCCTTTAAGTTTAGGCGTTTTTCAAGCGACAACAAGGATGCTTTAATTAAGTTGTCAGTTTTCGGGACGATCGGGGTTCTTTTCTGGGGCGGTCTCTTTGCTGTCTCTTTGCGTGTCCTCGGTTATTTTAAGGGGATTGAAGAGCTTGGTGACATTTTAGCCTACAAATTTCTATCCATGCTGCTGCTGACGTTTCTTTCGGTCCTGATTTTCAGCAGCATTCTAACATCTCTTTCCAAACTGTATCTTTCCAGAGATTTGTCCCTTGTTCATTCCATGCCGGTTTCAAGCTACAAGATATTTACTGCAAGATGGATAGAGAGCACCATTGACAGTTGCTGGATGCTAATCGTATATACTCTTCCGGTCTTTATTTCATACGGAATTGTATATCAGGCCGGCATGTTTTTCTATGGCAATATCATTTCCGTTCTTTTGTCCCTTTCCATAATTGCATCCGGTATCAGTTCTTTACTTGTAATGCTCGCCGTGATTGTCATTCCAGCGGGTCGCATCAAGAGCATATTTGTGTTTCTGGGCCTGATATTTTTTCTGGTACTCTTTTTTGCCTTTCGTTTTTTAAGGCCGGAACGTCTGGTTGATCCCGAGGTTTTTTCAACGGCCCTTATTTATCTGAAAGCCTTAAAGACGCCGGCGCCGCCTTACCTTCCAAGCACATGGGCTTTTGACAGTTTCAAAACGGCACTTGAAGGCAAGATTGCAAAGAGTCTTTTTCATACCTCACTTTCGTGGAGCTTTGCAGGGATGGTGGTATTTATCAATATCATTATTGCAGATGCCATTTACATCAAAGGGCTGTCAAAAACTCAGACTGTACCGCCAAGGCTTTTAAAAATGAGTATATCAGGAGGTCGTTTATTATTTTTTTTGTCACGTCCGGTCAGGGCCTTGGCCGTCAAAGAGATCCGGACCTTTTTTCGAGATCAAACCCAGTGGTCCCAGCTTTTTCTTATTGGGGCCCTGGTGGTGATATATGTCTACAATTTTAATGCCCTGCCTCTTGAAAAGGCCCCCATAAAAACTATATATCTTCAGAACCTGCTTTCTTTTCTGAACATGGGGCTGGCAACCTTTGTGCTTACAGCCGTTTCAGCGCGTTTTGCCTTTCCAGCCGTAAGTACCGAAAGAGAGTCGTTCTGGCTTGTAAAATCAGCGCCAATATCGCTCAGAAGCTTTTTGTGGATAAAGTTCTTTATCTATTTCTTTCCTCTGCTGGTTCTAACTGAAATCCTCATTATTGCTACCAATATTCTTCTCAATGTTACCCCCTTTATGATGGTGCTATCCATTGTAAATGTATTTTTCATGGTTCCGGGAATTGTTTCCATGGGGATCGGTTTTGGTGCTGCGTACCCTGATTTTAAATCCGAAAATCCTGGTCAAGCCGTGACGAGCTTCGGGGGACTTCTTTTTATGATGGTGTGTGCCGGATACATTGGTACCGTCATAGTCCTGGAAGCAGGCCCGGTTTACAATCTTTTTATGGCGGATATCAACGCAAGGGTGCTGACCGTTATTGAACGGATCTGGATCTTCGGATCGTTTGGCCTGGCTTTTATTCTCAGCATCCTTGCAATCGTCATGCCGATGAACTTTGGTGAAAAAAAGCTGGCGAACACGTTGCTATAGTCCGAATTTGATGAATTCGCCAAAAGCCGAATTCATCAATATTGTTATTGTCAAATAAGAATCATGTCTTATAGTATTAGCTTCAATGAATTCATCAAAAGGTAACAGTTTAGCCACTAAGGCACAAGCCGACTTCGCCATAGTGGCTTTAGCTACGACGGCTGAAAGGCACAAAGAATCGGACAATTTAAATTAGTATTATAATCTTAGAGGCTTGGTGGCTTGGTGGCTGAACTATTGCGGTTAAATAAAAAACACGGGAGTAATAATGGCGGAAGTCGACAGAGATGACCTTGTAAGTATACTGGAAGAAAACGAAAAAGAGGCAAAGCTGCCCAAAACACTTCCGTTAATGGCGGTTCGGGATGTAGTGATTTTTAACGATATGCTTCTCCCTCTTTTTGTTGGTCGCGAAAAATCGGTTCGCGCTGTTGAAGAGGCGGTAGCAAAGGACGGATTTTTGCTATTGGCCACACAAAAGGATGCCGGCATTGAAAACCCGGGGCCGGAAGATATATTTCAGGTCGGAACAGTGAGTCGGGTTCTACGAATACTGAAACTTCCTGATGGTCGTGTCAAGGCGCTTGTACAGGGTATCGCCAAGGCGCGAGTCGTCAAGTACCTTGCAAAGCGCTCATTATATCGCGTACGTATTGAAATTATCGAAGAAGAACCAGTGGAGGAAATCAACCTTGAAATTGAAGCACTGATGAGGAATGTTCGCGAACATGCTGAAAAAATTTTGGCATTTCGTGGTGAGTTGACCGGCGACATTGATACGGTACTTGAAAGCATCGATGAACCCGGCAGGCTTGCTGATCTTGTGACCTCAAATCTTAGATTAAAGATCGACGAGTCCCAAAGTCTGCTCGAAATGGCTAACCCGGTGGAACGTCTAAAAAAAATAAACGATCTGCTTTCTCGGGAGGTGGAGCTTTCGTCGATGCAGGCCAAAATCCAGTCTGATGTCAGGGATGAACTATCAAAGAATCAGCGAGACTTTTTCCTGCGAGAACAGATGAGGGCGATCCATAAGGAACTTGGCGAAAGTGATGAAAGAGCTCAAGAAATTGCAGAATACAAAAAGAAGATTAAAAAAGCCAAAATGTCTAAAGAAGCGGGAAAAGAGGCGAAAAAGCAGTTGAAGCGTCTTGAACAGATGCACCCTGACTCCGGAGAAGCTTCGGTTGTGCGAACGTATTTGGACTGGCTGGTTGAAATGCCCTGGAGCAAAGCGACTAAAGATATAATTGATATTAAGAATGCCAAAAAGGTACTCGATAAAGATCACTTGGGGCTGAACAAGGTAAAAGACCGCATCCTTGAGTACTTAAGCGTCCGGAAGCTTAACCCCAAGATGAAAGGCCCCATTCTTTGTTTTGTCGGTCCTCCCGGAGTAGGCAAGACGTCCTTGGGTCAGGCGATTGCGCGTGCCATGAAACGTAAATTTATACGTATATCTTTAGGCGGTATCCGTGATGAGGCTGAGATCAGAGGGCACCGCCGGACATACATCGGCGCGCTTCCGGGCCGCATCCTGCAAGGATTGAAGCAGAGCGGGACTAACAATCCTGTTTTCATGATGGACGAGATTGATAAACTGGGGTCTGATTTTCGCGGTGATCCTTCTTCAGCTCTGCTGGAGGCTCTTGACCCCGAGCAGAATTCGGCTTTTAGTGACCATTATCTGAATTTGCCGTTTGATCTTTCCAAGGTTATGTTTATTCTAACCGCTAATGTAACCGATACCGTCCCTTCAGCGCTTCTTGACAGGATGGAAGTCATTACGCTTTCCGGCTACACTCAAGAAGAAAAAAAGTCGATTGCCCGCTGGCACCTTATCCCTCGCCAGATCAAGGAGAACGGTTTAAAGCCCAGAAACATACAAATCAGCACAGGAGCTTTGCAACAAATCATAGCAGAATACACTTCTGAGGCCGGATTGAGAAACCTTGAAAGGGAATTAGGGGCTCTGTGCCGAAAGTTGGCTCGCAAGCTTGCAGAAGGAGAAAAAGGCCCTTTTAAGATTACTAGAAACAATCTGCAAAAATACCTGGGTGTCTCCAGATATATTCCTGAAATGGATCAGGAAAACAGCCAGATTGGCTTATCTGCCGGTTTGGCCTGGACACAGGCCGGTGGCGAAGTCCTGTATATTGAGGCCACGCTTATCGGCGGCAAGGGGGAATTGATTGTAACCGGCCAGCTTGGTGATGTTATGCAGGAGTCTGCACGTGCGGCCCTCAGCTATGCCAGAGCAAATCTTAGTTCCTTTGGCCTCGAAGAGAACATTTTTGAAAGCATGGATGTCCATATTCACGTGCCCGCCGGAGCAATACCAAAAGACGGGCCCTCGGCCGGGATCGCAATGGCCGCAGCGCTTATATCTGCTTTGACAAAGAAACCGGTAAACAAAAATGTTGCCATGACTGGAGAAATCACCCTCAGAGGGAGAGTTTTGCCGGTCGGTGGTTTAAAGGAAAAAGCATTAGGCGCCCTGAGGGCCGGAATTCGTACAATCGTTTTTCCTGAAAAGAATAAAAGGGATCTGGTCGATATTCCGAAGTACGTAAAACGCAAGATCAATTTTGTGCCTGTCAAAAACATGGATAAGGTTTTAACAATAGCCCTATGAAAATACTTGCTGTTGATACATCGACAACAAGCTGCAGCGTTGCCGTTGTTGATAAAGACTTATTGCTGGCTGAAATGACGATTGACAGGGAGCAGACCCATTCAAAGCATTTAATGGATATGATCCATACGGTGATGGGATTTTCCGGCCTTGCAGTTTCCGCCCTTGACGGCTTTGCGGTAACCAGGGGCCCGGGAACTTTTACCGGACTGCGCATTGGAATAAGTACCATCAAGGGGCTGGCTGTGGCGTCCGGCAAACCGCTAGTGGGTATTTCGAGCCTTGATGCTCTGGCCGAGCAGTGTGCCTGCTCGGCATATCTTATCTGTGTGCTGCTGGATGCGCGTAAAGGAGAAGTCTATTTTGCAGGATACAGGTTTCAAAACGGCGTTTTGAAGAAGGAAATCGATGAAAGGGTTCTGCCTCCCCGGCAGGCTGTGCGTGATATCAATGAACCGTCTTTGCTGGTGGGCAATGGAGCTCGGCTTTATCAAGATACGCTTGCAGAAACCATGGGGGGGATGGCTTTTTTTGCATGGCCCTGTCAAAACACGATTCGGGCCTCAACTGTTGCCTGGCTTAGTATGAGTAGATTCGAAAAAACAGAGACAGATGATGTCGCCACGTTTGTACCGCAGTATATCCGCAAGCCGGCGGCTGAACTGAATTATAAAAAATCTGAATCAGTTAGAGTTGACTTTGACGTTTCCCTGAAAGGTTGCGGTTATCATTGACAATACCGCCTGGTCTTGTTATATAAAACTATTTATGAATAATGGTTTCGTAAATGGGTAATTATATTTGGTCTGACCCGCCGAGCCATACAGCTTTTCCTTTGGCAAAAGCAGGATATCCTTTTATATTTGCCGCAGCGCTTACGACTTTTGTATTGGCCCTGTTGCAGTTGACTCTTTTGTCTCTGGTTGGTCTGGCTGCCACTTTTTTCATCTGTTATTTTTTTAGGGATCCGGACCGTGTCATCCCTAATTCCGACGGTGCCGTGGTTTCGCCCGCCGACGGCAAGATCATCTTGGCGGGAGCGGTAGACAATAGCCCTTTTTGTGAAGGCAGAGTATTAAAGATCAGTATTTTCATGTCGGTTTTTAATGTTCATGTAAATCGGATCCCATATGAAGGTATTATAAAAACGGTCAGTTATCATCCAGGGAAATTTTTTTCCGCCAATCTGGACAAAGCCTCCCGGCATAATGAACACAATGCGGTTGGTTTAGAGACCGATCAAGGAAAACAAATATTTTTTGTCCAGATTGCCGGTCTTATTGCCCGGCGAATTATTTGCAAAGTGGGAGAGGGTGATAAGGTGGTTCGTGGTCAGCGTTTTGGTATGATATGTTTTGGATCACGTCTCGATGTTTATCTGCCGCTTGATACGAATTTGAAGGTGAGGGTCGGGGATCGAGTACAGGCGGGGACATCTGTTTTGGGAGATTTAGCATGAAAAGAAGAAAAAAGTTCAAAAAAGCAAGATCGCATCGCGGAATTTATATTTTGCCTAACATATTTACATCACTTAATCTTTTCTGCGGATTTTATGCAGTTGTCGCCGCCATCGACGGGAAATTCGCTGCTGCTGCAATCGCTATAATCATTGGTGTGATGTTTGATATTCTGGATGGAAAAATAGCCAGAGCTACCAATACAACCAGCAAATTCGGCCTGGAATACGATTCCCTGGCGGATCTTATATCTTTCGGGCTGGCTCCGGGTATTATGATATATTTGTGGGCCCTAAAACCCTTGGGTAGAATCGGCTGGCTGGCAGCCTTCCTGTTTATGGCTTGTGGTGCTCTGCGCCTGGCGCGTTTCAACTCGCAGGTAGGTACGGTCGGCAATGATTACTTTATGGGGTTGCCGATACCGGCCGCAGCGAGTATGGCAGCTACCACTGTTTTGTTTTGTCACCGGTTTAACATCGTCGGCAATCCTATAATAATTTTAATGTTCCTCTATATTCTTTCTTTTTTAATGGTCAGTACCATAAAATACAACAGCTTTAAAAAACCGGAACTGTTCCGAAAGATGAATTTCAATGTTTTGGTTGCGGTAATTCTGATATTGATATTTATTGCTTCACAACCACCCATAGCCCTGTTTATATTAGGACTCGCCTATGTCATTTCAGGTCCTTACATAACAATTAGGCATCATAGAAGATTAAAGCAAAAGGCATCCATACCTCGCAAAGTGCAAGAGCACGGATAGAGCCCCATACAGTTATAAAATCATTTAGTTATCAACAAGATTAATTTTGGAAGTTTAAGAGTGGAATTATGTCAAAAGAGTATAATATTGCAGTAATACCGGGCGATGGTACGGGACCGGAAGTCGTTGCAGAAGGTATCAAGGTTCTTAATAGCGTTGCAGAGAAATGCGATTTCAAATTGAATTTTACCCATTACGGCTTAGGCGGAGAACACTATAAGGCCACCGGCGAGATCCTGCCGGAAGAGGTCCTTGAACCCTTGGCCGCATCCGATGCCATCTATTTGGGAGCCATTGGTCACCCTGATGTTAAACCGGGTATTCTGGAAAAAGGTCTTCTCCTGAAACTCAGATTTGATTTTGACCAGTATATCAATTTAAGACCGGTTAAACTTTATGAAGGTGTGATGACGCCTATAAAGGACAAGGGGCCCGAAGATATAGATTTTGTCGTAGTACGTGAAAATACGGAAGGCCTTTACGTCGGCGCCGGCGGTTGTTTAAAACGCGGCACCGCCGACGAAGTAGCCGTCCAGACATCGATAAATACCCGCAAGGGTGTGGAAAGGTGTATCCGGTATGCTTTTGAATTTTGCAGGAATAGAAACAAGCAAAAAAAACTGACCCTTTGTGGTAAAACAAACGTGCTGACCTTTGCCTTTGATCTGTGGGAGCGCGCCTTTTATGAAGTCGCCCAAGAATATCCTGATATCGAAACCGACTATGCGCATGTTGATGCCATCTGTATGTGGATGGTAAAGAATCCGGAGTGGTTCGATGTTATTGTTACCGACAACATGTTTGGCGACATTATCACCGATTTGGGTGCCATGATTCAGGGAGGGATGGGGATTGCCGCCGGTGCAAACATTAATCCGGAAGGGGTGTCAATGTTCGAACCGATTGGCGGGTCCGCGCCCAAATATACCGGCAGGCAGATCATCAACCCCATCGCAGCTATTTCAGCAACCCAGCTTATGCTGGAAACCATGGGTGAGCTTAAGGCCGCCTCCTTGATAGAACAGGGCGTAATAAAAGTGCTGCGTGACGACCTGAAGGATGTTGCGGCCGGCAAAATGGGCTACACCACGCAGGAGGTCGGCGATCTGGTCACTGATTATATTAAGACCTCAATTGATCTATAAAGCTCAATTGAGTTTTAACTCGATTATGGTAGGATAACCGTCATGTCTGCAAAGAAATTTAATGTAGCTGTTGCCGGTGCCACCGGCGTCGTCGGAAATCAGATGATCGCTTGTCTTGAGGAGCGGAGCTTCCCGATTGAAACGATTAAATTGTTAGCCTCCAGTCGTTCAGTGGGGCGCAAGCTCGATTTCAGGGGAGATCCGGTAGCGGTTGAGGAATTGACAGAAAGTTCTTTTAAGGGTATGGATATCGCCATTTTTTCCGCGGGCGGTGGTATTAGCAAAAAATTTGCACCTGTGGCTGCCAAGGACGGTTGCGTGGTTATTGACAATTCGAGCGCATGGCGAATGGACCCAAAGGTTCCACTGGTGGTTCCCGAAATAAACCCGCATGCGATCGCCCAATACAAAAATAAGGGAATAATCGCAAACCCGAACTGTTCCACCATTCAGATGGTTGTCGCACTGCATCCATTGCATCAGAAATACGGCATCAGACGGGTTGTGGTTTCAACATATCAGTCCGTATCCGGAACCGGTCAAAAAGCTGTCGATGAACTCGACCATCAGACCCGGGCGATATTAAATTTCAAAGATTACGAAAAAAAGGTATACCCTCATACGATTGCTTTTAACTGTCTGCCGCACATCGATGTGTTTTTAGAGAACGGTTATACCAAAGAAGAAATGAAGATGGTCAACGAGACTTTAAAAATATTTGAAGACGATACTATCGGCATTACCGCCACAACTGTTCGTGTGCCGGTTTTTTACGGCCATTCGGAATCGATCAATATTGAGATGAAAGAAAATGTTACGGCCGACGAGGTTAGAACTCTGCTTGAGAAGTCACCCGGCGTTAAAGTTGTTGATGATCCTAAAAACAACATTTATCCCATGGCAATTGATGCTGCCGGTCAGGATTTGACACTTGTCGGCCGCATCCGCAAGGACGAATCGATTCCGAACGGGATCAATATGTGGGTTGTGGCCGACAACATCAGAAAAGGCGCAGCAACCAATGCGGTTCAGATAGCAGAAGTTCTGGTAAAGGAGTATTTGTAATTTGGAAAGAGTACCAATTACTAAAGAAGGGTATGAGACTCTCAAAAAGGAGTTGGAACACCTTAGGAAAGTGGAACGGCCTAAAAATATTAAGGCCATCGAAGAAGCCCGCAGCCATGGAGATCTTTCCGAAAATGCCGAGTATGAAGCTGCCAAAGATCGACAGGCCTTTATTGGAGGCCGCTTAAACGACTTGGAAGATAAGCTGGCGCGGGCGGAAATTATTGACCCTGATACAATGCCCAAAGATCGGGCAGTTTTTTCGAGTTTGGTTGTATTGGAAAACATCGATACGGGGGAAAACGTTGAATATCGGCTTGTCGGGCCGGATGAATCGAATATAGAGCAAGGTCTTATTTCCGTATCTTCACCTCTTGGAAAGGCGATTATTGGGAAAAAGCCCGGAGACGAGATTAACTTGCAGACTCCCGGGGGCAAAAGAAGTTATGAACTTGTAGAAATATTATAAAAGATAGGATTACAGAAATGTTAAATTATAATGGAGGTTTGTCGTGGCACGTATTACCATAGAAGATTGTTTAAAGAAAATACCAAACCGTTTTTTATTAGTGAACGTAGTGGCCAAGCGTGTGAGACAGATTCGTGAGGGCTCTGAATACCTGGTTAGTTCCCCTAAGAATGAAGATATCGTTGTTTCCTTGCGCGAAATCTCGGCAGGTAAGATCGTTATTAAAAAAGACCAGGAGGAGGAGGAATAAGAGGTCGACGTATCTTTTGTTTGACCTATCGAAGCTTTTCCTCGAGCCGACGGGTTGATGAGAACCCTATCTCAGTCTATGTGGCCAAGTGATGCTGGATGCTCGATGCTGGATAGATAAAAATAGAATCCCTT
>NZ_JAZFTO010000194.1:0-10914 GCF_036446775.1 Candidatus Desulfatibia sp. | reverse complement strand
GGTTCATTTTGCCCTGCTCGTCTTCAAAAATTCTCAAATTTACGATTTTTTCCGCCAGAAAATCGGCGCCGGCGGTCTGATCCGGCTTGGCAACGCCCAGCAGCACCAGCAGTCCGCTGTCGATTTTACCGACGGTCTCATTGCCGACGGTTACGGAACTTGATTTTACCCTTTGGATGACTGCGCGCATGATGATACAGAATCTATAGGCAGAGACACGGTGGATGTCAAGAGCGTCTGGCGGTCTCAAAAAGAAAATTGAATTATTTTATTTTATACGCTAAACTATATCCTGGGTTAAGCGGTTCAACGTTCAAGCCCGCCCTGGCCTCCGGCTCGTAGAGACATGAGCCTACGCCTCGGAGAGCGCGACGACCGTTATCAAGGAGATCGACCCTCTGCTATTAAAAACATATGCCTTGGATCCAACTTCTTGAAATCAGGTCTGGGCCAGGGGTTCCGGGTTGATGAGCCCTAACAGGCTCAATCCAAAAGAGTTACGCCTACATAGAGGCGGTTAGTAATTTTCACCCAATGGGTAAAAGAGGCCAATCCTGGCATTGAGTTGTAACGTTAAGTAATGTCAAGATGTTATAACCTTTGAACCTAGAACCCTGAACCTGGAACCGATCAGTTTAGGTATATATTTACATTTAAGGAACTAATTGAGGGCAGGGGAGAATAAATCATGAGCAAACAGGAACTCGCCATCCTTTTTTCGGGAAGCATTGATTCGCTTGCACTTTATGCTCTTTCCGCGGTCGGTAGACATCCGGATATTCCTCGGCCGAGGAATATACACCTTTTGTGTATGCAAAACGGGGCATTGCGCTTTATGGCCTTTCCTTTTGAACGCTTTAAAACTGCTGAAAAAATCTTAAAGGCTCAAGCGCCGTCAACAGAACCTGTGCCCGATAGCAGCTTTGTCGAACTCGACACGGTAAGGCTCTTGCAAGGGTTGTGGCTCGATCAATGTGAAGAACTGATGCCGCAATACAACGGGAAAAATCTTGTCTGCACGGCCTGCAGACTCGCCATGCACACCCGTACTGTTATATATTGTGTCGAGCGTCTTGTTCCTCTTCTTATCGCCGGTAGTTCCGGAAAACAATCATGTTGTCCGCAACAGTCTGAAACTTTCATTACAAAAATAATGGCGTTTTCATCCGGTTTTGGAATCACAACTCGTTTTCCGGCGGATAGTGATTTTGATGATGACATGGTTATTAAGCACCTTCTTGAGGATCATGGACTCCCTTCAGACAATGGCGGGGAGCGCAAATGCCTATTTGCACAAACGCGCACCCTAACAACTGAAAAAGAAATTGGAAGCTATCTGGATGCCATGCTCCCGCATCTTAATAAATACGTAGAAAGCAGGCTTGAGGGCAACATCAGGGACGCAGCCAGGTGTTTTTGAGGAAACCTGTTTTCAGACCTCGTCATTCACCAGATAAAAATGACCGTAGACCGTTATATACGGCGGGATTTCACAAAAATTGGACATCCGGTCGGTCTGGGTTAGGAGGTTCAGCCTGCGACGAGCTCAGCCGAGTCGGGTTCAGCGTTCAGGGTTGCCATTTTATTTCACCAGAATAATCCTCAGATCCATAACGTTCGTGTTGGTGGGACCTGTCACAAACAGGTCGCCTAATTTTTGAAAAAAATGATACGCATCGTTATTTGCGAGGAAATGGTGAGGATTTAATCCCATGGCAGCGGCCCTTTCCATTGTAGTAGTATCCGACAGCGCTCCGGCCGCATCCGTGGGGCCGTCTGTGCCGTCTGTGCCGCCGCTGAGAACGACAATATCTTCACTGCCGTCGATATCTATGGCTGCTGCCAATGCAAACTCCTGATTTCGTCCTCCCAGCCCCGTTCCTTTTAAGGTAACCGTGGTCTCACCGCCGGAAAGAATACAGGCCGGCGGGGCAAGGGGGTTACCGGTTTTGATAATTTCTCTGGCGATGGCTCCGTGGACATAGGCTACATGCCTTGTTTCACCTTCGATCATGGAAGATAGAACCAGGACGATGTATCCCAGGCGTTCAGCTTTTTGCTTAGCGGCCATTACGGCATCCATATTGTTTCCGATAATAAGGTTGCGCGCTTTTTTAAATGCCGGATCTCCTTGCTTGGGGGTTTCAGGAACTTCCCCTTCAGCTCCGGCTTGAATGTGGGCCACAACGCTTTCAGGTAATGTGTTGACGATGTCGTATTTATTTAAAATTTCCATGCATTGGACAAAGGTGCTTGAATCCGGGACAGTAGGGCCGGAGGCGATCACGTCGAGGTCGTCTCCAACGACATCTGAAAGTATCAGAGAAACAATTGCAGCCGGATAGGCTGCTTCTGTAAGCCTGCCGCCCTTTAACATGGAAGTATGCTTTCTGATGGTGTTTATTTCATGAATGGTAGCGCTGCACGCCAGCAGTACTTTGATGGTATCCTGTTTGTCCTGCAGGCTGAGTCCGGGGAAGGGGAGGGGCAGTAGAGCAGATCCTCCTCCGGAAATCAGACATATAACCAGGTCGCCGTTTTCTGCATTTTGAGCAAGATTTAGAATTTCACCGGCACCGCGTTGTCCGTTATTATCAGGCAGCGGGTGCCCGGCTTCTATGAGTTTGATCCGCTCAAGGTCGGCAAGATGTTTATATTTTACATTGATGATACCGCTTGTGATCCTTTTGCCGAGAATTTGTTCCAAGGTTGCCGCCATGGGTGCAGCGGCTTTTCCCGCCCCGATCACATAGAGGTTGTTATATTTTCCCAGATCATAAATCCAATCCCCGATAATTAGATGATCGTCCTCAAGTCGGCAATAATTCTTTACAGCAGCGCCCGGTTCGACAGCCTGCAGCCCCCCATAGAATATATTGACAGCGTCGTTTCGCATCCCGGGAATTTTTTTTGATTCATGTTGCACGAATTCACCTATCGGTAACAATTCAGCCACTAAGGCACAAAGGCACAAAGAAGGAGTACAGAGTTCATCATAAGGCTGAAGAATGCTTTCTGTCAAAATAAAAGTGTTTTTCTGATTAAAGTTGTATTCTTGACAATAGCAAGTGATCGAAGTAATTTAGTAACAGGTAACAGTTCAGCCACTAAGACACAAAGGCACAAAGAAGGAGTATGGATTATAAAGCTTAATGATTCAGTTTTATTGGTTAAATTGGTTCCATTGGTTTGGTTGGTTAACAAATAAAACTAATTAAACCAATAAAACCAATCGGACAATTTAAATTAGTATTATAATCTTAGTGTCTTAGTGCCTTTGTGGCTGAACTATTACGGTAACAGTATCACTGCAGTGCTGCAATTTCCATGGAGGAAAAAATGGAAAATCAATTCTCGGCTTCCTTTAAAGGTGAGTTTTTGATGGCCATGCCAATTTTGGCTGATCAGAACTTTTACCAAACTGTTACCTGTATTTGCGAGTATTCGCCGGCCGGGGCGCTGGGTATCATCGTTAATCGGGTTCATCCTACTCTGTCGGGAAAAGATATCTTTGATGAACTGGATGTGGAGTACCTGCCGGGAGCAGAATCGATACCTATCCATATTGGAGGGCCGGTTCATATCGGCGAGATTTTTATATTGCATGGTCCTCCCTTTGACTGGGAGGGCTGTCTGATGATTACAAAATCGCTGGCCATGAGCAACACCAAGGACATTTTAGAGGAAGTCGCTATGGGCAGGGGACCGCAATCCTTTATTATCGCTCTGGGATGCGCCGGCTGGGGGCCAGGACAGCTTGAATCGGAGATAAAACAGAATGCCTGGCTGACATCTCCCGTTTTTGAAGATATTATCTTTGAAATACCGATTGAAACACGATGGGAGGGGGCCTTGAAAAAAATCGGGGTAGAGCCTGCACTGCTTTTGGACACCGCCGGTCATGCATGATATCTAAACTGAAACAGGCGATACCTTTTAATGGCTATCTATTCCTTAGTGCTTCGATGCGCAACTACTGTAATGTATTTAAGGATGTTAAGTTTGCGTATTTGCTTACTCAGCACTAAGTCCTGAGTGAATAAATTCGTTATCGAATTTATGAATCGATGGACTTAGCAACGGACGACGGACAATGGACAACGGACACCCAATTGAGCGTTTTCGCTCAATTGGGGTATTAAAAAAAATGTCTTGCTGAGGATTCGCGAAGAAACAGAGGGGTGTTAATAAAGTGAGTACATCAAACCCTGACAAAAAACCAAATAATCAGAACCTTCTTTCCTGGCAATCGGATTCGTACTGTATTCTTTACGCCGCATCGAAGAACTGAAATCTGAAATAGTCAGGCGCCGAAAGGTCGAAAATAAGCTGCAGATGAGCGAGAAAAAGTACAAAGAGCTCAGCATTACTGACGATCTCACCCGGCTTTACAATTCAAGATATTTCTATAGTAAATTGAAAGAAGAGATCAACAGATCCGTTCGTTATCAGCAT
Organism: Candidatus Desulfatibia sp.; assembly: GCF_036446775.1. Taxonomy (NCBI): domain Bacteria; kingdom Pseudomonadati; phylum Thermodesulfobacteriota; class Desulfobacteria; order Desulfobacterales; genus Candidatus Desulfatibia; species Candidatus Desulfatibia sp. The sequence goes on along the minus strand of NZ_JAZFTO010000194.1, from coordinate 6,459 downwards.
CCATTGTCTTTATTGCTCATTGATATAGATGATTTTAAGATACTTAACGACAGATATGGGCACCTGGAAGGAGACAAAGTCCTGACTATGACAGGTAAAGTCATTAAAGATTGTTTGCGTAGAACCGACTCGGCCTACCGCTACGGGGGGGAGGAGTTTACGGTTATTCTACCCGGAACCGGGTTCAAAGCCGCCGTGAATGCCGCCGAAAGAATAAGAAAGCAAATAGGAACTCAAGAGTTCTCCACAAGTACAAATGAGTCTGTCAATATAACTGTAAGTGTTGGTGCCTGCCAGTTCGAACCGGGGGAGGAAATGAAAGCCTTTGTCAAAAAGGCGGATAATGCCATGTATGTGGCCAAACAAGATGGGAAAAATCGAGTTTCCCCATCATAATGGCACTGAAGTAAAGAATCCACGCCCATAGAACGTGGCTTTGGTTTGCCCCATAGGGGGGCTTATGGTCTTTGCCATTCATAGATTTTTATGGAGTATTGCAGTGGTGGAGCAATGGAGTAATGAAGGAACATCATTATAAATTCTAAGATAATTAAGTAATTTCATTGTTGCAATCACAATCGAATAACTTTTGAATGACAACCAAGCGAATTTTCAACACTCCAGTACTCCAATACTCCATTAATCCTTGTACCAGTCTTCAGGCAAAGCCTTTAGACTCTGACCACGCTCTCCGAGGCGTAGGCTCTACGAGCCGGAGGCCCATAGGACGTGGTTTTCTATGACGAAATAAATATTAAAAGGAGAGCTAAAAATGAAAACCAACGACAAAGAAAAAGCAACCCTGAACGGGGAACTCTGAACCTGTGAACGCTTACAATAATTGATAGGGGTAAATAGAGATGGGCAAGTTTGAAAAAATATTCGGACAGTTGGTGGTAAAGCGACGCTGGTGGATCATTGTCGCTACTCTCCTGATTGTGGCGGCTGCGGCTTCCGGGATGCGGCTTTTGACGTTCAATAATGATACGCGCGTTTTTTTCAGCGAAAAAAACCCTCAACTACAGGCCCTGGAAGCTCTGGAAAACACTTACAATAAAACTAATAACGTTCTCTTCGTCATTGCTCCCAAAAACAACGATGTTTTCACACGCGAAACCCTTGCAGCGGTAGAGGAGTTGACCGAGCTTGCATGGCAAATACCTTATTCCAGCCGGGTGAATTCTATCACTAATTTTCAGCATACCCGCGCGGAAGAAGACGATTTGATCGTCGAAGATCTGGTACAGGGCGACGGCAACCTGTCCGATGATGATCTTCTGCGAATTAAACGCATCGCTCTTTCCGAGCCTCTGTTAGTAAACAGACTACTCTCGCCTGCCGGGCATGTTACCGGTGTTAGCGTCATCATTCTCGCGCCGGGTAAATCTTTAAATGAAGTACCGAAGATAGCCGCGTTTGCCCGCAAAATGGCGGACGATTTCCGCAAGAAGCATCCCGGCATCAAGTTGTACCTTTCCGGCGGGGTCATGATGGACAACGCTTTTGGCGAGGCCGGCCTGAAGGACATGCGCACTCTGGTTCCGTTGATGTTGCTTACCCTGGTCGTCATTGTCGGGCTTTCCCTGCGTTCTTTTGCCGGAGCTTTTACTACGCTCATCATTACTCTGATTTCCATGGCTACCGGGATGGGGATGGCCGGCTGGCTGCGCATTATGATAACCGCGGCATCTTCCAGCGCTCCCACAATTATCCTCACCCTGGCCGTAGCCGACAGCGTACATATCCTGGTAACGATATTCCAGCAGATGCGTCAGGGCAATTCGAAGCATGAGGCCATCGCGGAGTCTATAAGGGTCAACCTCCTGCCGGTATTCCTTACCAGCATCACTACCGTCATCGGTTTTCTGACCATGAACTTCTCCGACGCTCCCCCTTTTCGTGACCTGGGAAATATCGTGGCTATGGGGGTTACGGCGGCGTTTGTATACTCGGTTATATTCCTGCCGGCTCTTATGGCTGTCATTCCCGTACGGGTAAAACCAAAGCCGGACGAGACTGTTTGTGCCGGCTGCGACCGGCTGGCCAGTTTCGTGATCAACCGGCGCAAAATGATATTCTGGGGATCCCCGATTGTTATCGTAGCACTGACCGCCGGGATGCTGCGAATTGAACTCAACGACAACTGGATCAAATACTTTGACAAAAGTTACGACATCCGCCGCGCCGCCGATTTTACCGAGGAAAACCTGACAGGGTTTCACATCATCGAATATTCTTTGGAATCCGGCGAAACCGGCGGCATCAACAACCCCGATTTTCTGGCAACAGTGGATGAGTTTGCCGGCTGGTATCGACAGCAGCCTAAGGTTGTCAACGTAAATACGATCACCGACACCATGAAGCGTCTGAACAAAAACATGCATGCGGACGATGAATCCTATTATCGAATCCCTGAAGAGCGTAATCTGGCCGCGCAGTATTTGCTTTTGTATGAGATGTCGCTCCCCTTCGGCCTCGATCTCAACAACCAGATCAACGTCGACAAGTCGGCAACCCGCTTGATCGTGACTTTAAAAGATACGACCACCACAGAACTGCGTAAAATGGACGAAAAAGCACGTGCCTGGCTGAGGGCCAACGCACCGGAGAACATGTACACCTATGGCTCCGGCCTGTCGATTATCTGGGCGCACCTGTCCCAACGCAATATTAACAGCATGCTGGGAGCATCCTTTGTAGCTCTGGTGTTGATTTCGGCCATTATGACATTAGCGCTGCGCAGTTTTAAGTTAGGCCTTCTCAGCCTGATACCGAACTTGACGCCGGCCTTGATGGCCTATGGAATATGGGGCCTGACGGTGGGACAGGTCGGGCTGGGCCTTTCGGTAATCGCGGCCATGACCCTCGGCATCGTTGTGGATGATACCGTACATTTCATGAGCAAGTACCTTCGCGCCCGGCGCGAACACGATTTTAGCCCATCGGCTGCTGTCCGCTATTCTTTTAATACCGTGGGCACGGCCATGTGGATTACAACCCTGGCCCTGGTGGCCGGTTTTATGGTACTCGCCCTTTCAGGCTATAATATGAATGCCGATATGGGACTGATGTCGGCGCTAACTATTTCGCTGGCATTACTTATGGACTTTCTGTTTCTACCGACCTTACTTATGAAAGTTGAAGGAAAAAAATATGAAACATTCAATAAAGAGACTAACGCAACGATTATTGACCGTCATGGCTCTGTTTTCGCTCCTGTTTCCACTGGCCGCAACGGCGGCGACGCCTGAAGAAAAAGGTCTTGCCATCGCCCGGGAGGCCGACCGGCGCGATGCAGGATTTAAGGATTTTACCGCCGATCTGCGCATGATCCTTAAAAATAAACACGGGCAGAAGAGTGTTCGCAAAATTCGCGTCCGCACCCTGGAAGTAGCAGTCGACGGCGATAAAAGCCTGACCATTTTCGACAATCCCAGAGACGTTAAAGGCACGGCTTTCCTGACCTTCAGCCACAAGCAGAGCGACGATGATCAGTGGCTCTACCTGCCGGCATTAAAACGGGTCAAAAGGATCAGCTCCCGCAACAAATCGGGCTCCTTCATGGGCAGCGAGTTCGCCTATGAGGACATCTCCAGCCAGGAAGTGGAGAAATACACCTACAAATGGATCCGCGATGATATTTACAACGGACGGGAATGTTTCGTGGTGGAACGTTACCCGGTGGACAAAAAAAATTCGGGCTACACCCGCCAGGTGTCCTGGATCGACAAGAGCGAATACCGCCAGTGGAAAGTCGAGTACTACGACCGCAAGAACTCGCTTTTAAAAACCCTCACTTTTAAAGAGTACCAACAGTATCTGGGAAAATACTGGCGGGCGGACCAGATGTACATGGTCAACCACCAAAACGGCAAAAGTACGGATCTGGTCTGGTCCAACTACAAGTTTCAGGTCGGACTCAAGACCAGAGACTTTACTAAGAATAGTCTCAAAAGAGTTAGATAATAAAATCGTTTTACGATTTTATAAAACGCGGCTACGCCGCTATATTTGGCGAAAGGTTTATCCGCCTCCGTCGGGCTACAATTCCTACAAACTTTTTACTTTTTACGTTTTACTTTTTACTTTTCACGGAACTATCAAACTTAAAATGAGAATCAAAGTTTTAACTGTGTCCGCGCTGATTCTGATCATGGGTGCGGCGTTTGGGGCTCGGGCTTCAGCCTATGATTTTTCAGGCTATGTGGCCGTCGAGGGCCGTTATTTCCCGCCAGCGCCATTAGACCCGGCGCAAAAAAGAAACAGCGGATCGCTGGCCGTCCAGCCGGAATACTACCACGAATGGGAGAACGGCTCCAGCTTCACCTTTGTCCCTTTTGCAAGGCTCGACAGCGCTGATTCGGAGCGTACTCATTTTGACATTCGAGAGTTGAACTATCTGTGGGTTGCCGATTCGTGGGAGCTGCGCGCCGGCATCGGCAAAGTGTTCTGGGGGACAACAGAATTTGTCCATCTTGTGGACATCATCAATCAGACTGATGCTGTGGAGTCGGTCGACGGTGAAGAGAAACTGGGCCAACCCATGATCCAACTTTCAATTTTAAGAGATTGGGGGGCATTGGAGTTGTTCGTATTGCCCTATTTCCGGGAGCGAACTTTTCCAGGGCGCGAAGGGCGTCTACGTTTTGCAGCCGTGGTGGATACCGACAACGCCAGGTATGAAAGTGCCGATGAAGAACATCATCCGGATTTCGCAGCAAGGTACAGCCATACCATAGGAGACTGGGACTTCGGCATCTATAATTTTAACGGCACCGGACGCGAGCCCACCCTGGTTATGGGTCTGGACAGTGCCGGCCGGCCGGTCCTTATCCCTTTTTATGAACAGATCAATCAGAGCGGCCTTGATCTGCAACTGGTAGCCGGCGGGTGGCTGTGGAAGCTGGAAGCGATCTACCGCACCGGCCAGGGTGAGGATTTTTTTGCATCTGTCGGCGGTTTTGAGTACACTTTTGTGAATATAGCCGCAACCGGTATGGATTTAGGAGTACTAGTTGAAGGTGCCTACGATGACCGCGGCGGCAAGGCCACCACATTTTTTGAAAACGACGCCATGTTCGGCCTGCGCCTGGCCGTAAACGACGCTGCCAGCACAGAGCTTCTGGCTGGATTCAGTCAGGACCTTGAAAACTCCTCCCGCTCTTTAAGCCTTGAGACCAGTCGCCGTTTCGGCGACAACTGGCTGCTTTCCATAGAATCCCGAGCCTTGGTTGACCTGCCTGAAGACGATCTTTTCTACAGCCTGCGAGACGCCGGCTTCATTCAGCTGGAGCTCGCTTATTATTTTTAACTCAAGTTTCGCACCCTCTTTTGTTACTGACTAAAAATTGCGAAGATGTTGAACTTATAGCATTTCAGTGCTAAACAGCATTCTGATCATTGATCACTGGTCTCTGATCTCTGGTCTCTGACCTCTGAAATCATGCATCATGGAACTTGCTTATGAAACTATTCGACAGCCACTGCCATCTTGACGACCGCGCCTTTGACGGCGATATCGAGGCGGTGATTCAGCGGATGAAGGCCGCCGGTGTTGCCGCTGCCATGATCGCGGGAACAACCCAAAAGCGCTCTGCCAAAGCCGTTTCCATAGCCGCATCTTTTGCCGGTTGCTATGCCTCGGTCGGCATTCATCCCCACGCCGCCAAGGACTGTGGCGAAGCGACACTCAGTTTTTTCAAAAAGCTCGCCCAAAGCCCTAAAGTGATTGCCTGGGGTGAGATCGGCCTCGATTTCAACCGCATGTTCTCCCCCCAAAAAGATCAGGAAACGTGGCTGATCCGGCAGCTTGAAGTCGCCGCCAATCTGAATCTCCCGGTAATATTCCACGAGCGCGACAGCAACGGCCGCCTGATCGAAATTCTGAAAAACCACCGGCAAACGCTTCAGGCAGGGGTAATCCACTGTTTCAGCGGGAATAAAACCGAACTGCAACAATACCTGGCTCTGGGCCTTTACATCGGTATAACCGGAATTTTAACCGTCAGAAGTCGCGGCGCGGATCTGCGTAAGCTTGTCCCCCTTATCCCTGCAAATCGCCTCTTAATTGAAACCGACGCCCCCTACCTCGTCCCCGTGCCGGAAAGGAACCACACCCGGCGTAACGAACCCGCCTTTGTGCGCACGGTTATGTTGAAACTGGCGGAGGTGCGCAACAAATATCCTGAGGATCTTGCGGCAACAGTATGGCAAAACACCTGCCGGCTTTTCGGTATAGATACTTGATGCTGGATACTGGATGCTGGATACTGGATGCTGGATGCTGGATACTGGATGCTGGATGCTGGATACTGGATGCTGGATGCTGGATACTGGATGCTGGATACTGGTAACTGATTACTGACCTCCGACCTCCGACCTCTGACCTCGGCAGTTCAAAGGTCTCTTAATTGGACATCAGATGCCCGACCGCCTGCTCCAGCCCATCCAGGGTGAGTT
>NZ_JAZFTO010000193.1:0-13365 GCF_036446775.1 Candidatus Desulfatibia sp. | reverse complement strand
CTTCAGCCCATCTTTGGCTGATACCTCACTCGCAAAATCCGCGAAATAGCCAGCTATTCCTGTGGTTTTGCTCTCTCGGATCAGCCAAACCTGAACCAAATCTGAGCGCCAATTCTGCGAAGTTATTTTTGCGCGAACCCTTAGCCTGCCGTTGCCATATAGCTTACAAGCCGGCTTGATGTTTGACGCAGCTTTTTACTCAACAACAACGCCAGCCCTTTGAGAACTTTCATGCCTATTACGGAGTATTCTTTCATAATCACTTCAAAATCATTGCCTTCCAGGGTGAACAGGGTCGCTTTGGTTTTGGCCCTGACTGTAGCTGACCGCGGTCTTTTATCAATTATAGACATTTCACCGACCGACTGACCTCTGGCCAGGGTATTCAATACAAAATTTTCTCCGGTAATCGTCTTTTTGGTTACTTCCAGTCTTCCATCGACCACAAAACAGACATATTCGCCTCGGTCGCCTTCTGTAAAAAGAGTTTCACCCTGCTCGATCTCAAAAAGCTTGATGTGTTTTTCAATGATTGGCAACTCGTCCGCATCAAGGCCGGCAAACATTGGAATCTTAATCAGCAGATCCGTAATGGTGTCTTTCATCATTCCACTCCTTGGCAGCTATCCTGGATATTCGGGTTAGTGAAGAGAAAGCGCCCTCTATTTACATACCGTAAACTGCCTGTTTGTCAAACGATTTTTTACTCGAACCGCACCGATTCTTGCACATCGAGGATAAGCCCGGATCCCGACATATCAAAAAGTTAGGTTCAAAGGTTCAATGTTCAAAGGTTCAGAGGTTGACCCCTCATTTAATTACTCCACTATACTCCACTTAAACTTATCTTGCTTTTTTAAGTTTTAACATTTGTGAATTATTATGAAAAATTTGGCCTATGGTTGTTTTTTTCTTGACATTTATCAAAAAATGTACTTTTATTCAAATAAAGTGGATTAAAGTGGATAAACATGGTGAAAAATGTTTAGAGGAAGCTCCTCCCATACCATTGATTCAAAAGGACGCATCATCGTTCCGGCCAGGTTTCGCGAAATCATTAAAGCCGATGACAACAACGGTGTAATGATATCCAGGATGGACAGCGGACTGGTGGGTTATACACATACGGAATGGCGTAAAATCGAAACTCGAATATTGTCTCTGGCCGAAAAAAGCGACAACATGCGCCGGTTTCGAAGGGTTTTCATAGGTGGAGCTTTTGAATGTCCGTGCGATAAACAAGGCCGCATCCTGATTCCGCCCATGTTGAGGCAATATGCAGATCTTAGTCGGGAAATTATTCTCGTCGGCGTGCTTGATCATTTTGAAATCTGGTCCCGCGAAAAGTGGGAAAAAGAAAACCTGCATATGGAAAAGGACATGAAAAAGGAGGAGGTCAGAAACGAAATCGCAAAATTAGGACTCTGATTCTATGTCGTTGGAACACATTCCGGTAATGCCGAAGGAAGTGGCTTTCTATCTGGGTTGCAGGCCGGGGAAAATCTATGCAGACTGTACTTTAGGGGGTGCGGGACATGCCCGCAGAATTTTGGAAAAAATTATCCCCGGCGGTGTTCTGATCGGTATAGATCAAGACAAAGATGCCATTTGGAATGCAAAAAAAGTGCTAAAATCGGCTGACGTAAGCGTGCACCTCTTCCATGATAATTTTATAAATCTTCCTGATATTCTTCAACACTTGAAGATTGCAGCCGTGGACGGCATTCTTCTCGACCTGGGCATATCACTGCATCAGCTCAAAGCAAGTGGCAGAGGGTTCAGTTTTCACAAAGATGAGCCCCTCGACATGCGGATGGACGTAACATCAAAAACAACTGCTGAAGATTTAATAAACCGGCTGGAGGAAAAAGAGCTTAAAAAAATTTTTTACACATACGGAGAGGAACGTTGGGCCGCGCAGATTGCCAAAAAGATTGTCAACCAAAGAGAGCTCTGTGCCATAAAATCGAGCGCGCATCTGGCCCAAATAGTACGTGAAGCGATTCCCAAGCCGGCGCTGAGCCAAAAAATACATCCCGCCACCAGAGTGTTCATGGCGCTTAGAATCGCTGTCAACAGGGAGCTTGAAATGCTCGATTTGTTCATGGAAAATGTTGCAGCCATTTTAAACCCTAAAGGCCGCCTCTGTGTTTTATCTTTTCACTCCCTGGAGGACCGCATTGTCAAACATCGCATAAAAGCCCTGGAAAAGGTCTGCGTGTGTCCGCCGAATTTTCCTAAGTGTATTTGCAATCAAAAAAGAGTCTTGCGCTCTTTAACAAAAAAAGTGGTGCGTCCGACAGAGAATGAAATTGACAAAAATCCCATGGCAAGGAGCACAAAATTAAGAGCCGCCGAGAAGATATAGCGTGATGAGCCGAAAAAGCCGAAAAAAGCCGCGTAAGCTTAAGGAAACCGGAATCTGGATAGTTCTCATGTTTTTCTTTATTTCGGAGCTTTTCCTTTATACCTGGAGCCGGGTCCAATGTGTGGGAATCGGATATGAAATTTCAAAGGCTGCCAACCGCCAAAAAGAGCTTGTTGCTTTGCAGAACAACTTGAACCTCGAACTGGCCAGCCTGAAATCTCCTGCCAGGATTGCTGAAATTGCAAAAACCCGGTTTGGCTTGAAAATGCCTACATCGGAACAGATGATAATAATCCCATGAAATCGACTGAAACCAAACATATAAATTCGCGTACAATCATCATAGGTATATTCTTTAGCCTTTTTTTCACGGCAATTGGCGCCAAAGCTGTTTATCTGCAAATTTTCCATGGCCCGCACCTCTCTCAAAAAGCTGCCGACCAATATGAAAGGTCTTTCAAATCAACCGGAAAACGCGGAACTATCTATGATACCCACCTTGCCGAAATGGCCGTCAGTATCGATATAACATCTATCGTAGCATATCCTCCGCGCATTGATGATATCCGGGCTGCTGCCAAATCTTTAGCCAAGGTGTTGAAAATTGATCTAAAAATGCTTCAGCACAAACTTTCATCTGAAAAAAAGTTTGTTTGGATTAAACGTCGCGTCACCCCTAAAGAAGCCCTCTCCGCCCGTGACCTTAATATTGCCGGGATAGATTTCATCTCCGAACACAAACGCTTCTATCCCAACAAAACGCTGGCAGCCCAAGTACTTGGATTTACAAATATCGATGACAAAGGCCTGGAAGGCATCGAATTCTACTACGACAATTATCTGCAAGGCGCATCCGGCAGTTTTACGATTATCAAGGATGCCCTCGGCCGGGGTTTTGAAGCAGAAGATAATCAGCTGCCGAATTATAGCGGGAATAATCTCATCCTCACTCTTGACCGGACCATCCAATACATTGCCGAAAAAACCCTTGAAGAGACCGTCAATAAATTTGCAGCCAGGTCCGGAATTGTAATCGTAATGGTTCCTGAAACAGGGGCGCTGCTGGCCGTTGCGCATTATCCTCTTTTCAATCCTAATGCGTTTAGCGGTTTCAGCCGAGAAGATTGGAGGAACCGCTCAATCACCGATCCGTTTGAGCCGGGTTCCACCATGAAGATCTTCAGTGCGGCGGCGGCCCTGGAATCCGGAAGCAGCACCCCGAACAGCATTTTTTACTGCGAAAACGGCGCTTACAAAATCGGAAAAGACGTCGTCCACGACACGCACCCATACGAATGGTTGACCCTGGCGCAAATCGTTAAGTATTCAAGCAATATTGGTGCCGTCAAATTGAGTGAAATTACAGGGCCCGAATCGCTTTACAAAATACTGAAAGATTTTGGTTTCGGTACAAAGACCGGAATAGACGGCCCGGGCGAAACAACCGGCAGCCTGGCACATTATAGCCGTTGGAGCAAGATTGATACCGGAACCATAGCCTTTGGCCAGGGCATTTCCGTCTCCGCCCTGCAGCTAATTACGGCCGTGTCCGCCATTGCCAACGGCGGGATTCTCATGAAGCCGTACATTGTCCAGGCCGTAACGGACCGCAACGGCGGACTGATAGCAACCTTCGGTCCCCAAACGATTAGAAGGGCCGTTTCGGCAACAACAGCCAGCGCCATCGCCCGCATCATGCAGACCGTAATTGCCAAAGGCGGTACCGGCATCAAGGCCGCCCTGGAGGGATATTCGGCCGGTGGTAAAACCGGTACAGCCCAAAAAATAGACGAGAACGGTGAGTATGCCAAAGGAAAATACATGGCCTCGTTTGTCGGATTCGCACCTGCCGAAAAGCCCGAAGTGGCAATTCTGGTTGTCATCGACGAACCTCGGGAAAAGTATTACGGCGGTGTTGTTGCGGCACCGGCATTCAGGAAAATCGCCCATAAGACGCTCAATTACATGGGCATACCGCCCGAAAACAAAACCGATAAATTAACTGCTTCTCTGGAAAACGAGGCCTGAAGATGAATCTTTCAAGTTTGCTCGAAGCCATCACGCCGCTTAGGATTACAGATCCCGGTGGTGTCCGTCCCGAAATAGGCTCGATTCATTACCGGGCGCAGAATGTTCGGTCCGGCGGTCTTTTTGTAGCCATAGAGGGCCTTGCAGCAGACGGCCACGACTTTATTGACGAGGCTGTGGCCCGAGGAGCCCTGGCAATCATTACCCAGAAACCCGTTAGTAAAGAATCGGTTATCATCGAGGTTGAAAACAGCCGCAAGGCCCTTGCGGACGTCTCTGACCGGTTTTACGCCAGTCCGTCGCAAAACTTAACCATGATCGGAATAACCGGTACAAACGGCAAAACAACAACAGCATTTTTGGTTGAACGCATCCTGCAGCAAACCGGTTTTAAAGTCGGGGTCATCGGCACTTTGAATTATCGATATTCCGGCAAGACCTTCAGCAGCCCCATGACAACCCCCGAATCTCTGGATCTCCAGAGGATTCTGGCAGATATGCTCAAAGACGGCGTCACCCATGTTGTCATGGAAGTTACTTCACATGCCATCGATCTTCACAGGGTTGATCATTGCCGTTTCGATGTCGCTGTATTTACTAATTTAACCCAGGACCATCTCGATTATCACGGCGACATGGAATCTTACTGGCAGTGTAAAAAAAGAATGTTTACTGAAATCTTAAATTCAGGCCCTAAAAAAAACCGGGGATCGGCTGTACTTAATCACAATGATGAAAAAGGCCAGGAACTCTTAAGCCTGTTTTCAGAAAGAGCGGGCCCATCTGCGGTGCTTTCCGTCGGTACTGCTGCCGGCAGCAACATCCGGCCTCACAATATCGAATACGACCTGGCCGGTATGAAAGGCCGCATTGCAACGCCCGGCGGCACGTTTGAACTCAAATCATCCCTTGTAGGGCGCTATAATCTGGAAAACATCCTTTGTGCAACCGGAGCAGGTATTGCGTTGAATCTCTCCCTGGACACTATTAAAGCCGGCCTGGAAGAGGTTGCCGGGATTCCGGGACGTCTTGAAAGTATTGCCAATGATATTGAACGCTTTGTATATGTCGATTACGCCCATACCCCTGATGCTCTCGATAATGTGCTCTCTGTCTTAAAAAAGCTGGCGTCCGGCAAAATCATCTGTGTCTTCGGCTGCGGCGGCAACCGCGACCGTGCCAAACGCCCTCAGATGGGTGCAATTGCAAGCAGGCTCTGTGACCTTAGCGTGATCACAAACGATAACCCGCGCACAGAACCACCCCGAAAAATCATCGACCAGATCCTTGAAGGGACTAAAAAGGCCGCCGTACACCAATATACCTCTTCGGATCTGGCAGCCGGCTTTCAACAAAGAGGCTATGTTGTCGAACCGGATCGTAAAAAAGCCATCCGGCTGGCGGTGCTGGCATCGCGCCCGGGCGATACCGTCCTGATCGCCGGCAAAGGCGATGAAACCTGTCAAATCATCAAAGAGAGCATTGTTCCATTTGACGACCGCGCAGAGGCCCGGGCAGCACTTTCAGCCCTGGCCCGGATGTCTCAGGCAGAGCATCAAACAGATTCTCTGGGCAAAGGACCTTAAGGCTGATGACAAAACCAATACCTTGGACCACTGCTGAAATCCTTGAAGCAACAGAGGGAAATCTGTTGTGCGGAGACATCAACAAGGTTTTCGCGGGCGTCTCCATCGATTCGCGCAGGATCGCCCCGGATAAGCTCTTTGTGGCCATCAAAGGTGATGTTCATGACGGCCACAATTTTTGCGGCGACGTTATCGATGGTGAAATTGCGGGCTTTGTCATCAGCAAAGACCACGCCGATGCGCTGCCCGGCAGGATGTGCCGGGAAAAAGGGGTTGTCTGTATCACGGTACCCGACACAGTCAAAGCACTGGGTGATCTGGCTGCTTTTCAACGAAAACGCTCAAACGTTTCGGTGGTCGCCATCACCGGCTCAAACGGCAAAACCACCACCCGTACGATGACCGCCGCCGTTGTTGCCCAATGCTTCCCTACGCTGACGACCAGCGGCAATCTGAACAATGAGATCGGACTGCCCCTGACATTGCTGAATCTCAATCCGCATCATCAGTGGGCGGTTGTGGAACTCGCTATGAACAGGCCCGGAGAAATCGAACGTCTGGGTGCAATCTGTTCGCCCCAAATCGGTCTTATCACCAATATCGCTCCTGCGCACCTGGAAGGACTGGGATCCATAGATGCCGTCATGGAGGCCAAGGGTGAACTTCTGAATAATATCAGGCCGGACGGCACCGCAGCACTCAATGCCGACGATCCGAAACTAATGCAGTTGGCGGACAAAACGCCGGCCAACGTTGTTCTGTTCGGTTTGTCAAAAAAGGGCCAAATCAGAGGCCGCTCGATCCGGGAAAAGGAACTGGGACTTTCTTTCACCCTGCTGCTGCCATCGGAAAGCATTACTATCGAGCTGGCAACTCCCGGAAGTTTCATGGTCTCAAACGCTTTGGCCGCAGCAACGGTCGGTCACTTGCTGGGAGCGAGTGCCGCTAAAATCAAAACCGCACTCGAAAGTTTTCAGCCGCTTAAAGGCCGGCTGAACCTGTTGCAAACAAGGAAAGCAATCAACATCATCGACGACACGTATAATGCTAATCCAGGCTCTATGTCAGCCGCCATTCAGACGCTGCGGTCGTTAAAAGGAGACAACCGCAGTGTTCTTGTCACCGGCGATATGCTCGAACTTGGGGAGCATTCGGAATCGCTGCACGTCAAGATAGGCGCTCTTAGTGCACGGTCGGGGATCTCGAGGATTTATGCAACCGGTAAATTCGCTGAAGCGGTGGCCGCAGGAGCCCGGGATGAAGATATGGATTCGGGCAATATTATAATCGGTTCCAAGGATTACATTGTTACAAACCTTGCCGAGTGGCTGGGTCCCGGCGACTGGGTTCTGGTAAAGGGCAGCCGGTCAATGGCCATGGAAAAAGTCGTTGAAAAACTTTTGAACTGGGCCAACGATTAGGGTATCATTTTACTAATAACAATTTGTCTTCGATAAGGAGCTTCGAGACGACAAACGATGCTGTATCACCTACTATATCCGCTGCATACCACCATATCGATCTTTAATGTATTTCGGTACATTACTTTCCGTACGATCTATGCCAGTCTTACTGCTTTTTTGATCTGTTTTTTTATGGGTCCCTGGGTGATTCGAAAACTCAGCCAGCTGCAAGTGGGGCAGTATATCAGAGAAGACGGTCCGGAAACCCACCATACAAAAGCCGGAACTCCAACCATGGGCGGCACGCTGATCATCTTCTCAATTATCGTATCGACACTCCTTTGGACGAATTTAACCAATCATTACGTCTGGATTGTGCTGCTGGCCACCGTTGGTTACGGCGGCATCGGTTTCGTTGATGATTATCTCATGCAAATCAAAAAACAAAACAAAGGACTAAACGTTCGCAATAAATTCCTGCTGCAAATTATTCTGGCGTTGGTTACCGGTATGCTGATTTACATGTCGCCGGACTTTTCAGCGCGCGTCACCATACCGTTTTTAAAAAAAGTTTCACCGAATCTTGGATACGGATATATATTTTTTGCCGCTTTTGTAATTATCGCCACATCAAATGCGGTCAACCTGACCGACGGGCTCGACGGCCTTGCCATCGGACCTTTTATCATAGCTGCAACAACTTATATGGTCTTTGCCTATGTCGCCGGGCACATCAAAATTGCCGACTATTTGCAAATCAATTACGTTGTCGGAAGCGGAGAAATAGCCGTTTTCTGCGGAACACTGGCCGGCGCCGGCCTTGGATTTTTATGGTTCAACACGTATCCGGCACAGATTTTTATGGGCGATGTCGGCTCCCTTTCACTGGGTGCGGCCTTAGGGACCGTAGCTGTCATCACCAAGCAGGAAATTCTGCTGGCGTTGGTCGGTGGGCTTTTTGTTATTGAGACTCTCTCTGTAATTTTTCAGGTCGGTTTTTTCAAAGTCACAAACGGCCGCAGAATATTTAGAATGGCCCCGCTGCACCACCATTTTGAATTGAAAGGATGGCCGGAACCCAAAATTATTGTCCGGTTCTGGATTATTGCAATTGCATTGGCGCTGCTCTCTATGAGCACGCTGAAACTACGATAGCTGCGAGTTGCGGGTTGCGGGTTGCGAGTGTAGATAGCAAAATTTCTTAACCCGCAACAGGACTTCCAACATTGTATTAGATCGCAAAATTTAATAACCGGTGAATTAGGGCTAAGTAGAACAAATTCGTAAAACATGGATCTTGCAAATAAAAATATTCTCATCGTCGGCCTCGGCACCTCGGGGATTGCAACAGCGCGCTTTGCAATAAACCAAGGAGCGTCGGTAACCGTTACTGATATTGCCCCTGCCAAAGATTTGGCCGACCATGCTCAAGAAGCCCTTGCAATGGGTGTCGACCTGGAGCTGGGCCGGCATGAAACTGAAACCTTTGAACGCGCCCATCTTATTGTTATCAGCCCCGGCGTGCCCCATACCATCCCTCAGATTTTGCGGGCCCGCAGCAAAGGAGTGCCGGTAATAGGAGAGATCGAGCTTGCTTCCAGATTCATCCGTGAGCCTGTAATCGCCGTATCCGGGACCAACGGCAAGACTACCACCACTACCCTGCTCGGGAAAATGCTCGACAATTCAGGCTTTAAAACTTTCGTGGGAGGCAATATCGGCAACCCTTTAATCGACTATGTCGACCAAAAAACAAAAGCCGAAATCGTAATAGCTGAAATCAGCAGCTTTCAACTCGACACCATCGAAACTTTCCGGCCGAAAGTTAGTGTGCTTTTAAATATTACCGAAGATCATATGGATCGATACCCTGATTTTGAGGCCTACATCAAGTCCAAGTGCCGGATCTTCGAAAACCAGCAAGCAGACGATACCGCCGTAATCAACGGCTCAGATCCGCTGATACGTTCCATCAGCCAAAACATCAAAGCCGAAAAAATGACCTTTTATCACCGCCAAGACAACAATACTGCCGCCCTAAACAGCGCAACCATAAATTGGAACGGTTCGTCCAACGCTGCCTTCATTGGTTTGCAATCACAAGGAAAGCAAACAGGGTCGATTGAGCTTTCCGGTTACAAACTTGCCGGCCGGCACAATCTTGAAAATGCTGCCGCCGCTTCCCTGGCAGCACTGGCCGTTGGTGGCAGCTTAGAAGCCATTCAGTCTACCCTGAACAATTTTCAGGGGCTCTCTCATCGGCTCGAATTTATCACCACTGTCAGCGGCGTCCGCTTTTTCAACGACTCCAAGGCTACCAACGTTGATGCTGTGGCCAGAGCACTGGAAGCCTTTAGCAGTCCGGTGGTTCTTATCATGGGGGGTCGCGATAAGGGAGGAAAATTCGGGTCTCTCAAAGAACTGGTCCATAAGCACACAAAAAAACTGATTGTAATGGGAGAAGCAAAAGAAAAAGTGAAATCTGCCCTTGGCGACGTATGTCGGCAGGCAACACAAACCGCAGACGGGATGGAAGACGCAGTCCTTTTGGCATATCAAGCCGCCCGTCCCGGCGATGTTGTGCTCCTTGCTCCGGGCTGTGCCAGTTTTGACATGTACAGCAGCTATGCCCAGCGGGGAAAAGCTTTCTGCGCGGCGGTTAAACAGCTGCAAGAATTAGGATCGGATATTTCATAAACAATGCTAAAAAAAATTACTGCTCAGGTATTTTGCCACAAAGGCACCAAGGCACAAATGTCAGTAATCAGTTATCGGTTATCAGTTTTCCCTTACTGATCACTGCCCACTTATTACTGTTCACTCGAGACTGCCTTTGCGCTTTAGTGGCTGAATAGTTGCTTTTAAATTAGAAACTAAGAGAAGAACCGAACTTATGACCGGCAACCAACATAAGATGCAAAATGCTGCTCTACGAAACTCGGGCTATGATGTCAAGCTCCTGTTCCCTGTGCTTTTTCTGGTTGGAATCGGAATTGTAATGGTCTACAGCGCCAGTTCGGCCCTGGCACTGAAAAAGTATGGAACCGGCTACTACTTTTTAAAAAAGCAAGCCTACTTCGCCCTGCTGGGAATTGTAGTCCTGATAATTTGCAGACGGATTCCTACGCGGCTTTTCCGCTCTTTGACATACCCCTTTATGATCATGGCAATCACCCTTTTGGCTGCGATCAAGTTTACAAAATTCGGACATTCTGTCGGAGGCTCGGCCAGGTGGCTGCGTTTCGGCGGCTTTACATTTCAACCCTCGGAATTCGCCCGTTTTGCCCTGATAGTTTACCTGGCCTACTCCCTGGATAAAAAGAAGGATAAACTCAACGATTTCTATGTCGGTTTTCTTCCCCACATTCTGGTACTCGGGATTTTAGCCGCTCTGATTTTTATCCAGCCTGACTTTGGCTCTGTACTGATTTTGGGCGCTATTACCTGGATCATGCTTTTTGTAGGCGGTGGCAGTCTCAGGCATCTGCTATTATCATTTGCGGCCCTGCTGCCCGTTATTTACTTTTTTATGGCCAGTGCCGAGTATCGATTTAAACGCCTCCTCAGTTTTATGGACCCCTGGCAGCATCCTTCAAATGAAGGTTATCAGATCATCCATTCGCTGATGGCATTCGGCACCGGAGGAGCCTGGGGCACAGGCATCGGCAAGGGTTATCAGAAACTGTTCTATCTTCCTGAGCCCCACACTGATTTTATCTTCTCAGTCATCGGAGAGGAACTCGGCCTCTTGGGCGTTCTTCTTATCCTGGGCCTTTATGTCCTTATATTCTGGCGCGGCGTCTGGATTGCCAGAAATACCGAAGACTCTTTTGGAGCACTTTTAGCCATGGGGATGACAACGGCAATCGGTCTGCAAGTTTGCGTTAATATGGGAGTCACCCTTGGACTTCTCCCGACCAAAGGGCTGGCCCTCCCCTTTTTAAGTTACGGCGGAACATCCCTTTTGGTGAACATGGCGTCCATTGGGATACTGATGAACATTGCAGCATTAAAACCTGACCCGAATATTGCATGAAGAATGCTGAGAAAATTTTATGGTGCCATTTGTTGAAAAAAAAAAGCTACACAAAACGCCGCAGGCGTTGCGCATCATTATTGCCGGCGGCGGCACCGGCGGGCATCTTTTCCCTGGCATTGCCATTGCACAGGAATTCATGGCCCGGAATCCAAATAGCAATGTCTTGTTCGTCGGCACCGGCAAACCTTTTGAAACCTCAATTCTGTCTGAGTTGGGTTTCAAGCATGCAAAGATAACAGCAGCAGGAATCAAAGGACGGGGAACGGCAAAGCAGGCCTTGTCGATCGCGAAAATCCCCAAGGGCATTTTTGAATCGATTATGATCCTTAAACGTTTCAAACCTGATCTGGTCATCGGTGTCGGCGGCTATGCGGCCGGACCTCTGGTCACGGGTGCATGGCTTCTGGGCATTCGCATCGCCCTGCATGAGCAGAATATTCTTATGGGCATTACTAACCGGATACTGTCGCGTCTTGCCGATCGGATATTTATTTCTTTTGAGAATACGCCCTTAGAACTAAATGGGCGTAAAGTCCACCTTACCGGTAATCCCGTACGTAAGGAAATATTACAGCGCAACGGGAACCAAAAAGTAAGCACGGTTGCAAGCTTCGGTAAACAGCGGCCCTTTACGATACTGATCATCGGCGGAAGTCAGGGAGCCCGCGGTATAAACCTGGCGGTTATGGAAACTGCGGAATACATCCGGGAAAAAGACGCGTTTTTTTTCATCCACCAAACCGGAGTTCAAGATGAAACCATGGTTAAAACCGCCTATCAGCGCTGTGGTATTGCCGGCAAGGTACAAGCCTTTTTTGTTGATATGGCCCGGCAATATCAGCAAGCCGATCTGGTGATATGCCGGGCCGGTGCCACCACGGTGGCGGAAATTACAGCTATTGGAAAGGGGGTTGTGTTTATTCCGTTTCCTTTTGCGGCCGATAATCACCAGGTTCTGAATGCACGCACCCTTACAAACGCCGCCGCTGCCGAAATGATTCTGGAGAAAGATCTTAGCGGCAGAGTCCTGGCCGATAAAATCGAATATTTTGCATCAAACCCGGAAGCCCTAAGTCAAATGGCCGCCCGGGCAAAGGATTTTGGACGGCCGCATGCGGCCGCAATGATTGTGGACAAGTGTTACAACCTAATTGAGTCAAGGTTCTAATAGTTGTTATCCGTTATTTGTTATCTGTTATTGGTTTTAGGTGAAGGATAAGTAAAGAATTCTAGCCAAGAGGACCAGGCTTTGATTTCACCCCATAGGGGTGCACCTATCTCAAATGGAGCAAATTAAATTCCAAATAACAAATATCAAATATCAAACAAATAACAATGACCAAAAGGGGAAATCCCAAATAACAAAATACAAATAACAAATAAATTCCAATGACCGAAAAAACAAATAACAAACAAAAGAATAAAAAAAAGGGGGCAGTCCAATGACCAGTTACAGGATCGCGGTGCTTCCCGGCGACGGGATCGGTAAAGAGGTGGTTCCGGAAGGCATCCGCGTACTCGAAGCGGCCGGGCGGCGTTTCGATATTAAATTCAGATGGGATACGTTTCCGTGGAACTGCGAAAACTACAAACGAGCCGGCCGCATGATGCCCGAGGATGGAATTGACCAACTTCGTAAAAATGACGCAATCTTCCTTGGCGCCGTCGGGTTTCCCGGCGTACCCGATCACATCTCCCTGTGGGGACTGCTGATACCCATCCGCCGGCAAATGCAGCAGTACGTAATCTTGCGTCCCGTACGCATGTTGAAGGGTATGGTTTCACCCTTGCGAGGGAGAGGACCCGCGGACATAGATTTTCTGGTTGTGCGAGAAAACAACGAGGGCGAGTATTCTGAGATTGGCGGACGAATCTATTCCGGGACTGAAGCTGAGACCGTTGTGCAGGAGACGATTTTCACTCGCAAAGGTGTCGACCGGA
>NZ_JAZFTO010000192.1:0-7942 GCF_036446775.1 Candidatus Desulfatibia sp. | reverse complement strand
CTTTCTTATTGGAAACTGAAAAAATGGAGTGCCGGAGTACTGGAGTATTGTTTACTATTTTCTATATTCCATTACCCCAGTACTCCAGCACTCCAATACCCCATCAGGGTATAAGATCCATCAAATCCTCTTGGACGAATTAGGTTCACCGTTCTGCGTTCTGCGTTCTGGGTTAACCTCTGGTGAACCCTGGACCTTTGAACCTCTGAACCTTTCAACCCTGAACCTCTGAACCTTTCAACCTTGAACCTTAACCGCAAATCATTATGATGCTAAAGCTTTTCGCCTAAAAGGCGAAGGTTTTAAACCTGGCGAATGAAAAAAAAGCGCTCCCTCGACGGTTTGGCGAGACAAGCGCTTTTAATCCATATGAATTCCGAATCTTAGTGGTGATGATCGCCGTTTCCCTTAAGAGTGTCGAGGGCGGCCTTGATTATACAGTATGTCATTCCGAGACCGATGATAATAAGTGCATACCACAGCCCCCCCATAAAAACCACATGACCCATATCCCAGATCCATTCAAAATTAAACGGAAACATAATTTAACCTCCAAACCCTTTAGGCTTCTGCCGGTGTCAATTCCTGCCCCGCTTCAACCGGTGGTTCGACTGCTGCTAATTCCGGTTCCGGATCCAGAGCAGGCGATGGTTCCAGCGGATTAAGCTCTGCTTCATGGGGAAACACCGGCAAATAGCGGTGCGAAATCGCGATCAGAATAATACCGTAGGCTACCGGCAGGATGGTGGTGGCAATTTCCTGCCAACTGGGGAAATACATGAACCAGCCTTCAAAAGGCAGAACCGGCACCGCTAAAACTTGCAGCACCATTACCCAGCGGTTAAGACCAACCCCTGCTACAGCCAGGATACTCGCCGTCCACAGTGCCTTGTTGTTTTTACGCCCCTTGGCGGTAATCAGAATAAACGCGGGCACAAAACCGCAGATTACGATTTCAACAATAAGAATCCAAATCCCATATAAGGGGTTGTTGGAATAAAAATCCATTAATGTAAGTCCTTTGGACGGTGCGGTCACGGTTGCCCAATACCAGGTATCGATGGTCTTGGCAATAATATATGTCAGAATCATCCATCCTGAAACCTTGGCCAGAAACTCGATGGCATCATCCTTTACCAGCTTTTTACGGGTAATTTTTTCTGTGATCTTGGTAACCAGGATGGTAAAACACGGCCCGGCGGCGGCCGCCGACCATGTGAAGAGAAAAAAGGTCCAGGGCCAGATAAAAAGATGTTCCCGAAAACCAAACGGTCGCCCGTAAAGGACTCCGGTGACACCGCCTAAGGACCCCTGGTGGAAAAAAGAGAGGAACGCCCCGGTTGCTGCAAATACCGCCATGATTTCATGCATGTTGTGGCCCAGTTTGTGGAAAAACGGTACCTTGTCGATCTGGCGGTTTTCAAGGATCAGCGGAATATATTCGATGGTCAAAACAGCGAAATAGGCTGCAAGACAGAAAGCCACTTCGGTCAGCATAGAATGAACATTGGCGTGCCAGAAGATAAACCAGCCCCTTAAAGGCTGCCCGATATCGATGGCCAGAATGAGCAGGGCCGAACTGTAGCAGATAAAACCGATCAGCACGGCATAATTGATGATACTCTTCAGTACTTCTTTGCCGAAGATATACAGTAATAATCCGCTGAAAAAAGCGCCGCCGCCCACTGCAATCACCGCCAGATCGGCCCAGATCCACAGGGCGAACCCGTAAGCATCGTTCATGTTGGTCTGGTTAAGGCCTTTAAACCAGACCAACAGCATGGCATAAACGCCCCACAGCAGGACCGCACCGGCAGCACCGACAAACAGAATAAACTGCCACAACGGGCAACGCTTAACTCCTTTGGGTATTAATGCAGAATCCATACTTTATATGCTCCTAACTAGTGTCCATCCAGAAACAGCATCTTTCGGCCCAGGGCTGCGTTTTTCGCTTTTTTGCAACCCTCGGAATAGCGCGCTATGCCTGCGGTTGCAAAAACGCTCTAGCCTTGCCCTGAATCAAAATCTACCATTTCTGGATGGATACTAACTATTACAATATCTTCAGGTAGCCCGGAGTACGGCCTTCTCGGGTTTGCTTTCATTTTTCAAATAATTGTCACCGGACCGCCTTACCCACGCGCGGCTCGAAATATAATAGATCTTGGGGTTGGTTCCCAGTCTTTCCAGCAACCGGAAAGCATTGGGGCTCTTTTTATATTTATAAACAGCATGCTTGGGGTTGTTCAGGTCCCCGAATGTAATCGCTCCGGCAGGACAGGCCTGGGTACATGAAGTTTGATATTCATCTTCCTTGAGCTCGCGTCTTCCTTCCATATAAGCTTTTTCTTTTGCCAGCTGATACCTGTGAAAGCAGAAGCTGCATTTTTCGACGACACCGCGCATACGCGGTGAAACTTTGGGGTTTAAGTATTTTTCCATGCCGTCGGGCCAGACCGGATCCCACCAGTTAAAATAACGGGCATGATAGGGACAGGCCGCCATACAGTAACGGCATCCGATACAGCGGTTGTAAATCTGGCTGACGATTCCGGTTTTCATGCTGTAATCCGTCGCAATCGTCGGACAAACCACTACGCAGGGTGAATAACCCTCAACCTGCCCCCCACAGTGCATACACGGTCTTGGAAGATAGCAGACATCTGTTTCCGGAAAAGGTTTTCCGTTGGTCAATTTATAAACGCGCATCCATGTTAGGCTAAGCAGTTTATCGGACTCATCTTCCCTGAAAGGGACATTGTTTTCAGCCATACAGGCTACCATACAGGAGGCACATCCCGTACACTTATCCAGGTCAATGACCATTCCATATCTTGTGGGTTTTTTCATCGAAACCTCTTTTATGCTTTACTAAGCTTTGCCATAATCCCCCAGGCTGCATCGTAACCGGTCTCAGGGTCCTCTACCGGACCGATGAGCTCATTGAAATTTACACCCTTTTCCGCCAGATATTTATCATAGGCTGTATGGCCCAGCCCTCTCGGCAGAGCGACAACACCGGGCCTGATGCCGTCAAACCAATGTACTTTAACCTTGGCCTGGCCCCTGGGTGTGCTTAGAATCGCATGTTGGCCCTCGCGCAGGCGTAATGCTCTGGCGGTTTCCGGATTAAGCTCAACAAAAACATCCTGGCCTTTAATGACGGTATCTTCAACCGTCTTGACGGCAAACGGCGGATCACCGATATAACCGCTGAAGAGTCTAAAGGAATCGTAGGGTATCAGTACCAGTGGATACAGCTTTTTATCGCCTTCAATTTTTATCGGAGTATATTGCGGCACCCGGCCGGTCTCTTTATTTGCAAATTCAAATTTTCCGGAAGGTGTATTAAACGACATTTGCCAGGCTGGAGCCCCGTAATTATTATCTAACCGGAAACCTTTGGCCATTAAAGTCTCCCACTTATGGCCTAAAGTCTCTTTTAGGCAGGTTTGATAACCATCCCACGGAAAAGCGCCGGCAATACTGCCTCCCAGTGCCTTGGCAATGCGGATAACTATATCGCCAACATGTTGGGTGTTAAACTGGGGTTCTACCACCGGCCTGGCAAGGCTGGTAACAGGTTGTTGCAAACCAAACGGTGTCGGTACATCTTCATAGCGTTCAAGGTAGATATGATTCGGAAGGATAAGGTCGGCGTTTTGAGCGGTTTCATCCATGAAAGAAGAAAAACTTACCACAAACGGAATGTCGGCCATCGCCTTTTTGACGGCCGTGCTGCCCGGCATGGTATACAAAGGATTGGCATCTGTGACCAAAAGCGCCTGGAGGGGAGATTCTGCTCCGGGCCTGACGGCCGCGGGCAATCTGTTTAAGAGCGAGCGAGCATCAGGATACTTTTTGCTCCCGGCACCATCCAGGCGTTCGTGCTGCATTCCGGCAGCCGCAACGGCATCCTTTTGAACTTGCGGCCAATTGATATAATCAATTTCGGAAAAAGCCCGGATTCCGCCCTTTTGGTTGATATTGCCGGCCAGGGCGTTTAAGACATGGACGGCCATAAATTCATCAAGGCTGCCGGAAACAGTTCCCCGGCCGCGGCCGCAAATTGCCAGGGGCTTTGAAGCTGCGGCAAAATCCCGCGCCAGCGCGACGATATCTTTTTGGTCGATGGCAGTAATCGCGGCGACACTTTCAGGACTGTATTTATCAAGGACCAGTCGCTGTAAGTCCTCAAACCCGACAGTATAATTATCAACAAAATCAGCGTTGTATAATGACTCTTTAACAATTACATGGGCCAGCCCCAGCGCCAGAGCCCCTTCGGTCCCCGGTTTTACAGGAATCCATCGATCTGATTTGGCGGCGGTACGGGAAAGGCGCGGCTCAACCTGGATAACCTTCCCGCCGCCGCTGCGCCAACTGCTGTGGGCTTTGAACATCCTAACCGGTGACCCCCAGCCGTCGATGATCCCGCTGCCGAAGCTAAGGATAAAGTCGGCATTTTCAAAGTCGAATCCGGGAAGTGCCCTTGTGCCCTGCGTCAGTTGCAGGGTAAGCTCGTAAGAATCCAGCATCGATGGTGTCCGCATTGAATTGGGCGAACCGTACGCGGTCATGAACCTGGTAAAAAGCTGCGGCACGGTTCCGCGATCTGAACCGGTTATCAATCCGACCAAATGGGATTGTCCCCTTGCTCTCAGATCACCAAGTTGCTTGACTACCTCTGCAACAGCTTCATCCCAGGAAATTTTTTCCCAGTGCCCGGCACCCTTTGCTCCCACTCTTTTTAAGGGGGTTTTCACCCTGGTGGGACCGTAAAGCAACTGCAGGCCTGACAGGCCCAGCAGGCATATACCGCCGTCATTTACGGGGTGACCCTTCATCCCCTCTATCTTAATGGCGCGGTTATCGATTTTGAGGACCGTAATACCGCAGCGTCCGGGACAAAGAGTGCAGGTCGAATTTACATGGTTGATTTCTCCATCTTCCGGCACCGGCGTCCAGGGCCACATCTGGGTCCATATTGCGCTGTCATCCGTCAACTTCCATGGCATGGGCGAGAGAGCCGTACCCGCGGCACCGCCTATCAGAAACGACAAGAAACTTCTTCGGTCAACTTTCATCGATTTTACCCCTTAAAAATATAAATAAAATCGCGCGGCGATTTTATTTATGGCATACAAAACAACCATCTCTTTGTGTCTGAACGCTGTCACCTATACCGGCAGACACTTCCATGCCCGGAAAGGCTACAGCTATAATGTTATCGATCAGCCTGTTGATGGGTGTTTTAACATCTGTTCTCTGAACAGTGAACGTTTTTTGGTGGCATTCAGCACAATCATCCATTTTCATCCGATCCCAGCTGTTCTTCTTGAAACCGGCAATGTTTTTTCCCCAGATGTCCCGGCTGTAACCGGTAATCCGGTTCTCTTCATAGACTCTTGAAGTTTCGGACTCGCCGATAGGACCGTGGCAGGCGACGCATTCCATCTCGGCCCCCTTGACGTGGGCGGCATGGGAAAAGAATACGCTGTCTGGCTGCCGGGAGTATACCAGCCACGGGACCTCTCTTTCCTTGGCAACATACTCTTCGACAAATTTGATCTCTTCGGGATCTTCGCCCTGAACCTCTTCATGACAATCAATACACTGTTCCATTTTGGGGACTCCGGAAAAGGTGCCGTCCGCCCGGAAAAAATGGCAGCTTTCGCATTCGTCTTCAACTAGGTCTAAATGCAGCACATGATTATAATCTATGGGTTGTTTTTTTTGCGAATAAAGCAGCTCTGGGGAAATGACCCATCCCAGAATCAGACTGACTGCAAGTCCTAACATAAAGAACAGGGTACCGGGTCCGCCGGACCCGTTACCCTGTTCTTTGTTTTTTATTTCCGAAGATGACGCTTTTGCATCCTCGCCGGCAGCTTCCGGGGATATCTCTTTAGCATTATCATCTGATGTACTCATGAAAACTCCGTCAAGCTGTAATTGATGGCTTCATTTTGCGAAAACCTCACGGATCGCACTTAATAACACGCAAATCAAGTTTTCCGGTACGGACTAAATAACTTGCGTTTTGTATATACAGAGCTAATTTTTGTCAAGTAAATTCCTATCTCCGCAGCCCTATGAAAAGACCTGCGAACAGTTCTGACAAACAACGGAGAATTAAATTAAAATCAGCTGTTGGGGGGGGCATAAGCGCTAAGTTATTTTTTGCGCCGGATGGACTGTGGAAGGTTTACTTAAAAGATGAACATCGAACATCGAACGTCCAACATCGAATGGTGAATGAGAGGAAAAGGACGGATGAACATCGAACATCGAACGCCCAACATCGAATGATGAATAAAAAAAACGAGTGAAATTAAATTGCAGAGCGGAGCGACATCATTATTCGATGTTCAACGTTGGACGTTCGATGTTCGATGTTCAGTCTGTTTGACGTTCATCTTTCAAAACAACCCCCGTACGGCATAAATGTAACCTGTGAATGTTTACAAAACAACTTAGCGCTAATGGGGGGTAATCAAAAAGCGGTATTAAGTAGCACCTCACAGGTCTTCAGCTATGGAAACCGTGCGGTCGCCGAGGATGTTCACATAGCTTCCCATTTCATTATCATACCAGCCGTAGATAACGGCCTGGGTTACCGGCACCCGCACAACGGCATCTTGTAACAACGATATAATATCTTTTTCGATTCCCGGCACTTTTGCCAGATCTATGGTCACCTCGGCCGTGCGGGTATGTGTTTCATGCCCCTCAATGACCGTAGCGGCCCGCGGCATGCCTATGATATCTCCGGAAACATTCTGCTGTTCAGTATATATAAGGTACCCATTGGGATCATCGGATGCCGCTTGACTGTATATCTGCCCGATAAGATCGCGGTCGATAAATTTTCCTGTCAGTTCCTCCTGCAGATTCATGACCAGGATGATGAGAGACACGGTAGAAGTGGGAATTCTGATCGATTCTGCAATGAAGCCGATCTCTTCCATCTCCGGAATGACCAGCCTCAACGCACTGGCGGCTGCGGTTGTGGTCAGGATAATGTTGTTCATTATGCTCCTGTTTTTCCTTAGATCGGTCTTGCCGGCTCTGGGAAGCCGGTCCAAAACTTCTTGCGAGCCTGTCGCGGCATGAATCGTAGCCATGGATGCCGATAGTATTTTCTTGGGACCGAAATAGTTGAGAAGCGGCTTCATCATGTGAGCCAGGCAGGTCGTTGTACAGGAAGCACCGGATATCAGTTGATGACGTCTGGGGTCATAGTCGTTCCCATTGATACCCATAATGGTCGTTACAGCATCCGGGCACATCAATTGTTTCTTATCTTTGATTTTAAATGGCGCTGAAACAATGACTTTATCTGCGCCTGACTCTAAGTGTCCGCGCAGAGATCCTGCGGTATGATCCGGCGGCAGGGTTGGGTCCAGAAACTGTCCGGTTGTATCAACAACCAGTTTTATATCATGGGCCCTCCAGTCCAATTCGGCCGGATTTCGGAATGCCCTCAGGAACCGGACCTTGATACCGTCGATGGTCATAGTGCCGCTGTCTTCATTCAACTCACTGATAAGCGAAGCTGATCGGCAGCCGTAAAGAAAACCGTGGAGCAAACCATAGGTTGAATCCCTTTCCAGGTAGTGGGCAATGTCGGCCAGAGATGTTCCGGCTTCCCGTCCGATATTTACGACAATCTCATCAAAATACTTGCGTCCTATATGATGCCAGGCCGTAAGCTTGCCGATTCTGCCAAACCCGTTGATACCAAGCTTCATCCCTTTTCCGCTTCCAGCAGTCATTTGGGTGTCTCCCTTATAAGGTCTTCGTTTATTTGCGCTCGAATAGAGTTAAAGCTGGCAACGAGTAAACAGAGGACAGAGGTCAGAGGACAGAGGTCAAAGGTCAGTGAGCAGTAACCCGCAACTCGTAACCCGCAACCCGCAACTCGTAACCCGCAACC
>NZ_JAZFTO010000191.1:0-2166 GCF_036446775.1 Candidatus Desulfatibia sp. | reverse complement strand
GTCATCATTCTATTCATCACACTGTCCGCCTGCGGAGGCGGCAGCGGCGGCACATCGTCCGCGCCCGACGCGCCCACCAACGTTGTATCGGTCGGCGGAAGCGGGACGGTCACCACAAGCTGGGACGATGTCGACGGCGCGACGTCGTACAATATGTACATGTCGACGATGCCGGGGGTGACGCCGGTCGAAACGGGGTCAGATATGTCAATGGGCACCATGAAATATGAAAACGTCACCAGCCCGTACACCCACGAGATGGGCGTCCTGACGGCAGGCACCACCTACTACTGCATCTTCACGGCGCTGAACGCTTACGGAGAATCGGCGGCGTCCGAAGAGGTGAGCGCCGTTCCGTAGACGGCGAGGTCGTTGACATTATCAGGAATGCGCTAAAGATGCTGTCGCTTTAAAGAAATTTTCGGTTATTTTTCTTATCTTCAATATTTATCTTGAAATATATTTACATAAGTAAACATAGTGTTAAGCCTATAAAATAATTGTAGTTATGCGATTAAAGTATAATTACAGCATGGACAACGGAAAGGAAGTATAATTAGAAAGCTAGTAATTATACTTTACGGCCTAAAGTATAATTACAATATGGATAACGGAAAGGAAGTATAATTAGAAAATTAGTTGTTATACTTTACGGCTTAAAGTATAATTACAAGTGGCTGATTTTTAATAAGGTATAAAATAGTAATGAAACCCTCTGATTTTACAGAAAATAAACCAGGAAAAGTAATTGAAGTAGAAAACGGTTGTCATGCATTTGTTCCCGATAGGCTTCCTCCATCATTAGATATTAACTGGATGTTGGCGGAAAAGAATTCGAAAGCAGATATTGCGCTGGGAGAATTGGCGGGTGTCGCCCGAATACTGCCAAACCCGCATCTTTTAATAAATCCTTTTATCCAAAGGGAGGCTATTCTTTCCAGCCGAATCGAGGGAACCCAATCAACACTGTCGGAACTTTTGCTTTTTGAAGCATCAGGGAAAGTTGATAGGGAAAGAAGCGATGTGCGTGAAGTGGCGAACTACGTCAAGGCCTTGAAGTACGGGTTAAAGCGATCAAAAGATTTACCAATGTCTTTAAGGTTAATAAAAGAGTTGCATCAACGGTTAATGGAAGATGTGCGTGGTGAAGAACTTGCGGCTGGCGAGTTCAGGCGTTTGCAAAATTGGATTGGGCCTCCCGGACGCACTAAGGAGGAGGCCACTTTTGTGCCTCCTCCAGTGCCGGAAATGGAAAAGGCTGTATATGAACTGGAAATATATATGCACAAAAAGCCGTCCTTGCCGCCGCTTGTCCGCTTGGCTCTGATACATTACCAGTTTGAGGCTATACATCCCTTCTTTGACGGCAACGGCAGGGTTGGAAGGCTACTTATAACGCTGTTGCTGTGCATGGAAGATTTGCTGCCCCAGCCATTATTATATTTAAGCGCATATTTTGAAAAACATCGTAGGGATTATTATGATCTACTTTTAAACGTAAGCCTTCATGGGGAATGGGCGGAATGGATCAGTTTTTTTCTGGTTGGCGTTACAGAGCAGGCTAAAGACGCCATTAAACGCTCCAAGCTGTTGCTAAATCTATGGCAGGATTACCGGACTAAAATACAATCTTCCCGTTCATCCGCCCAGATGCTGACGATAATAGATCTATTATTTATCTCCCCAGTCATTACCATCAGATGGATAGTTAAAATGGCAAAAGTTACTCCTGTTACAGCACAAAACAATATTGAAAAACTGATCGGTTGGGGTATTTTAAGAGAAGTTACCGGCAAAAAACGCAACCGCCTGTATGTTGCCGAAAAAATTCTTGAAATAATAGAAAAAGAAAAACTCGATTGATTCTACCCTTTCGTTTTGCGCATGATCTTTTGGATTATTCCCGTCGTCGAGTTGCCTTTAATATATTTTACGGTCTTTACCGTTCCGCCCCATCCCCTCACCTCTTCGTGGCCGACTATCTGGTCGACTTTATAGTCGCCGCCTTTAACCAGTACGTCCGGCTTTACGGCTCTTATCAGCTTTATCGGGGTAAGCTCGCCGAAAATTATCACATGGCCGACGCAATCGAGTGCGGCCATTATGTGCGAGCGGTCGTGTTCGTTTAAAAGCGGCCGCCCGGCGCCTTTGAGCCTTTTAACGCTG
>NZ_JAZFTO010000190.1:0-16695 GCF_036446775.1 Candidatus Desulfatibia sp. | reverse complement strand
ACCCTGGCCAACGCCTATCTTATGAAAGGATTGATTGACGAGAGCATCGAAGCTAACCTGAAGGTCCTTGAACTCGAGCCCGGTTTTGCGGTGGCCCACAACAACCTGGCGATTGCCTATCTTGAACAGGGCCAACATGAGCCGGCGATAGAACAGTTTGATAAAGCCGTTGAGCTTGGTTATAAAGTGGCCCCGGAAATGCTGAAGGAAGTCGAGCCGTACCGGGACAAAGCCGATTGAAAAGCTACCGGCACAGATGAAAACCACGCCGCAATTAAAATATTTTTTGTATAACGCCGACCAGGCCGTCCAGGAAGAGAGCGAAGTTTGGGCGGCACCCATCCCATTGAGCCGGAAACCCTCTGATAAAAAAGAAGATATTTCAATAAGCCATGGCGACTATTTTTGCGCTGTCCGCGATTTTCTGGAAAAAGATAGTTTCAGACTAATTTTGTCGGCACTCTCTCAACAAATTCGTCGCGATGTCACCTGTAGAAAAATAAAAGAAATCCGAATTTATCTTGCAAAACACGGAGAGTTTTACCATCCGGCCCGCATTGAAACGGTGCTGCCGGAGTCGAGCGTTGCTTTGGTGTTGAATGTGGCCGTGTCCAGCGCCGGCAAAGATTGCGCTCTCAGAGAATACAGGCTTTTACAAAAGCTCGACAAAGATTTTTCGTTTTCATTGCTACCCAGGGTTTTCGGCCGGGGCCGGGTCTTTGTAAAAGCCGCAAACCTTGAGCTTAGAATGTTTTTGGGGGAATGGTTGGAAGGTTACAACGAATTTCACATTTCCCGCGATCCGGCAGATGATAAATTAAAAATCGTGGTATGGGACTCAGAAGTCGGCAACTATTTTCTTACAACCAGCCAGACCATGGAACTTTACCGGCAGGCCGCCATGGCTCTGACCGGTTACTATCATATCGAGACCTTTGAGCACATATTTTCCTGGCATCATGCCGCCGGCGACTTTGTTGTTAAATGCCAAAGCGACAAGGTCGATCTAAAACTTGTTACCGTAAGACAATACGGGCCCATGTTTGTAAGCAACAACGAGCCCGGCTCCCAAAGCACGGACGCTGTAATTGTGCTGGAAGCGCTGCTGGTATTTTTTCTGAAGCTGGTGATGCAGATGCGTCTCGACAGACTGGACGGAACCGGAGAAATTGTGTGGTCGGACAAAGTTGCCGTGGAACAGTCTTTGAAGGGCTTTTTAGACGCTTTGGCCTTAAAGTCGCCCGGCAGCCCGTTGGCGGAACCTCTGGTCGCTTGTTTCCAACAACACCTGTCGTCTTATACCCGTTCGGAACTGCTTGCTTTGAATCGAGTTCTTGTAGCTAAATATCATCCCCGATCTCCGGATCTTGCGGTCATTCAGCAGCATCTTGCACAACACGTAGATGATTTGTACGCCGCCGTTCATAGTTGAATTCGTGACTTTTTACGAGATCATCAACATTGTAAGGCATATTCGTAATCGCAGACAGATTTATGGCACAATATATAGAGTTTTTAGACGTTAAATATAAGATAAAGCACAAAAAGAGCTTTAATAATAAAACCGCCACGGAGCATTCCAAGATTATGCTTTTCTATTGACAAGCTACAATAATAATTCTATATTCCCCGATTTGGATGCTTAAGATTTTATATGAAGAAATGGACAACATCATGAGAGGAGATGACCAGTACTGACCCCGAGGGGAAAAGAGAAAAATCTTTTTTAAAGAGGACGGCAACTTTTTCAATCAGAATGGAGGTAAAGATATGGCAAAACATGAAACCCCTTTGCTGGACCAGCTTGAGAGCGGTCCGTGGCCGAGTTTCGTGTCCGATATCAAGCAGGAGGCCGAAGCAAGAGCAAAAAATGAAAAGGGACTAGACTACCAGATTCCCGTGGATGTGTGTGAGGATCTTCTGGGAGTGCTTGAACTTTCCTTCAAGCATGGCCGAACCCACTGGAAACACGGTGGAGTCGTCGGCGTCTTCGGTTACGGCGGCGGTGTCATCGGACGGTATTGCGACCAGCCCGAGATGTTTCCGGGTGTGGCTCATTTTCACACCCTGCGGGTCAACCAGCCGGGCGGCAAGTTCTATACCAGCAAATATTTGAGACAGCTTTGCGATATTTGGGACTTGCGCGGCAGCGGCCTTACCAACATGCATGGATCCACCGGCGACATCATTCTACTCGGCACCACAACACCCCAGCTGGAAGAAATCTTTTTTGAATTGTCCCACAATATGAACCAGGACCTGGGCGGTTCCGGATCTAACCTGCGGACCCCTTCCGACTGTGTGGGCGAGGCCCGTTGTGAGTGGTCTTGCTACGACACCCAGGCCCTGTGTTATGATCTTACCCAGGAGTATCAGGACGAGCTCCATCGCCCCGCCTTTCCGTATAAGTTCAAGTTCAAGTTCGACGGCTGCCCTAACGGCTGCGTGGCATCCATTGCGCGCGCGGATATTTCCTTTATCGGCACCTGGAAAGATGATATCCCCGTCGACCAGGAAGCGGTTGCAGCCTATGTGGGCGGCGAACTGCCACCCAACGGCGGCGCCCATGCCGGCCGTGACTGGGGCCCCTTTGATATCCGGAAAGAGGTCATCGACCTTTGTCCCACCAACTGCATGCAGTATGCAGACGGCAAACTTGCCATCAACTGCAAAGAATGTACCCGCTGCATGCACTGCATCGCCGTCATGCCCCGGGCGCTGAGGATCGGTAATGACCGCGGGCTTTCCATGCTGGTGGGTGCCAAGGCGCCTATCCTGGACGGTGCCCAGATGAGCACCATGCTGGTTCCGTTTGTTAAGGTTGAAGAACCTTACGACGAAATTAAGGAAGTCATTGAAAATATCTGGGATTGGTGGATGGAAGAAGGCAAGAATCGCGAGCGTCTGGGTGAACTCATGAAACGTCAGGGCTTCCAGAGGCTACTCGAAGCGTGCAACCTCAAGCCGGATCCGCGGATGGTTCAGGAGCCACGGACCAATCCGTATATCTTCTGGAAAGAAGATGAAGTTCCAGGCGGATTCAAACGCGATATCAACGAATTCAGAAAACACCATCTGAGATAGGGGGTACTGACTATGGCATTTATATCTTCAGGTTACAATCCTGACAAACCGATGGAAAACAGAATCACCGATATCGGTCCGAGAAAATATGATGAGTTTTATCCGCCAGTTATCAAGAAAAACAAGGGCACGTGGCTGTATCACGAAATCTTGCAGCCCGGCGTGCTGGTGCACGTGGCTGAATCCGGTGATGAGGTATATACGGTAAGAGTCGGCGGTATACGCCTTATGAGTGTGTCGTTGATCCGTGAAGTATGTGACATCGCGGATAAACATTGCGACGGATACATGCGCTTTACCACCCGCAACAACATCGAGTTCATGGTGGACAGCAAGGAGAAGGTACAACCGCTGATTGATGATCTCGAAAGCCGCAAGTTTGCCGCCGGCAGCTACAAATTTCCTGTGGGCGGCACCGGTGCCGGCGTTACCAATATCGTGCACACCCAGGGCTGGATCCACTGCCATACACCGGCCACGGACGCATCCGGTCCGGTAAAGGCCACCATGGATGTGCTTTTTGATGATTTTAAAGACATGCGGCTGCCGGCGCAGATGCGCGTCTCTCTGGCCTGCTGCTTGAATATGTGCGGAGCGGTACACTGTTCCGATATCGCCATTTTGGGCTATCATCGTAAACCGCCGTTAATGGACCATGAATATCTGGACAAAATGTGCGAAATTCCGCTGGCCATCTCTGCCTGCCCCACGGCTGCGCTCAGGCCGGGCAAAGTGGAGCTGGAAGACGGCACCAAGGTTAAAAGCATTATCGTAAACGAACCCCGCTGTATGTTCTGCGGCAACTGCTACACCATGTGTCCCTCCATGCCGCTGGCGGACGATGTCGGCGACGGTATCGTGATCATGGCCGGCGGCAAGGTATCCAACCGCATCAGCGCACCCAAATTCTCCAAGGTCGTTGTGGCCTTTTTCCCCAACGAGGCGCCGCGCTGGCCCCAGACCACGGACTGTATCAAGAAAATGATCGAGGTCTGGTCTGCCGATGCCAACAAGTACGAACGCCTGGGCGAATGGGCCGAGCGTATCGGATGGGAAAGATTCTTTGAAAAATGTGAACTGGAGTTTACCCATCATCTGATCGACGATTTTCGTGATCCGGCGTATTTTACCTGGCGTCAAACCACCCAGTTTAAGTTCTGATCAAATAACCCGCAGGGGAGGGCACGAACCTGCCCCCCTGTATCTAGTGGCAACAAGAAAAGAGGCTTAATAATGGACCAAGCGGAAGCAACAGCAAAAATTACAGAAGCACTGCAAAAGAAAAAAAGTAAAACCAAGTTTTACTTCAACGAATTGGCTAAAATACTCGGTGAAAAACCCAGGGCTGCCAAAAAGCTGATTACTAAGATGATCGAGGAGGAAGTCCTGGAATACTGGTCCAGCGGCAGCACGTCGCTGTACGGACTCAAGGGGGCCGGCAAGCAGGCTGCAGCAGAAGAAGGTGATGATTAAACCAAGCTTAGGACATTTTAAAAAACCGACTCCAAGAGACCTTTGAAAAGCCCCCTGTGCAGCAGGAAGATATGGATTTTCCCAGAATTTTAATCGCAGCCCTGCGGGGAGGGTCGGGCAAGACCCTGCTGTCGATCGGCATCATCGCGGCATGGAAAGCGCTTGGGAAAAACGTAACACCTTTCAAAAAAGGTCCGGATTATATCGATGCAGGCTGGCTTACCCTTGCGGCCGGCCGGCCCTGCCATAATCTGGACACCTTCCTTATCGAAACAAAGCATGTCCTGCAATCCTTTCTATTCCATTCCAACCAAGGTGATATCGCCGTCGTTGAAGGCAATCGGGGTCTTTACGACGGTTTTGATATCAAAGGGAGTACCAGCACGGCAGAGCTGGCCAAACTGCTGCACGCGCCGGTTGTGCTGTGCATCGATTGTACCAAGTCAACCCGCACCATGGCCGCAGCGGTTTTGGGCTGCATGCAGTTCGATCCCGGAGTTGATATCAAAGGGGTGATCCTCAATCGGGTTGCCGGTCCCCGGCATGAACAAATCCTGCGCAAAAGCATCGAACACCACTGTAATATTCCCGTCTTGGGGGCTGTGCCAAAACTTGGCAAGCAGAATTTTCCGGAGCGGCACATGGGGCTTATTCCCACCCCCGAACATGCTTGGGCTCAAGAGTCGATTGTGGCTGCCACCCAAATCGCCACAAATTACCTGGACCTGGTCGCACTGGAGCGGATCGCCTGCCTGGCCCCCAAAAATTTTGTATCAGGCAGTTGTCCCCAGCCAACCGGGATTTCCTCTCCGCTCCAACCAGCACCCCCGCTTCGCTCTGACCAGGATAAAGCGCCCAGGATCGGCATCATCAAGGATTCCGCCTTTCAGTTTTATTATCCTGAAAACATCGAGGCGCTGGTTTCCGCCGGTGCCGAGCCGGTTTTTATCAGTCCCCTTACAAGCGATACAATTCCTCCCGTAGATGCCCTGTATATCGGCGGCGGCTTCCCGGAGACCCACGCGCAGCAGCTGTCTGCCAATGTAAAGTTCCGGGAGCAGCTAAAGTTTCTGGCCCAAGACGGTCTGCCCATATACGCGGAATGCGGCGGCCTGATGTACCTGGGAGAGGAGCTTGTGTTGGATGAAAGGTCGTATCCCATGGCAGGGGTTTTACCGGCGGCATTCGGTTTTTCGAAAAAGCCTCAGGGACATGGATACACCATCATGGTGGTTAAAGAAAAGAATCCATATTTTGAGGTCGGCGCTGAACTAAGGGGTCATGAGTTCCACTATTCGCGGGTTTTAAAATGGCGAGGTGCTGCAAAGGATCTTGTTTTTGACATGCAACGAGGCACCGGTTTCATCGATAACAAAGATGGTGTCTGTTACAAAAACGTTCTGGCGACCTATACCCACCTGCATGCTCTGGGCTCACCCTCCTGGGCCGAAGCCATGCTACGCAATGCCATGGCGTACAAAAATAAAATCGCTGGTACGATTTTATAAAGCGCGGCTTTGCCGCTTATAGCGCTTTGAGAAAAACTATCTGGGCGAGAGGGTTTTGGCCATACAATCGAAACGTATGTTTGCCATGCTCCAGCATCAAGAAACCGCTGGCGCGATTTTATTTTTTCTTTTTGGGATGGCACGCTTTACACTTTGCTTTTGTGGGTGCATATCCTTTGTCTTTGGATTTCAATTTCATTTTCTTGTTGTATTTCCTGTGGCAATCAGAACAATTCTTATGCACGGCATTGGCATGGTAATCATAGATGACGTCTTTTTTTTTGAGCTTCTTTTTCTTTCTTGTTTTGGTATCGATATAAGCGGCTATTTTGTGGCACTCAATACAATTTTTGATTTCGTCGCCCTCTTTCAGATCCTTTAGGATGACAATTTTTTTATCTTCTGTTTGTTCATGGTGACATTCCCCGCAGCCGAGTTGGTATAGATCCGGGTACTTTTCGGCGTATTCCGTCATATGTTTTTTGTGTTTAAAGTCGTAGATGCTCTCTTCATGTTTTTTATAGGCCTTGTTGTTCATCGGAATCACATCTTTTACCTCGGTGCCGGCATATAAACCGGCTGCAACAAACAGAACCGCAACTCCAACAACCACTGCAACAATCAGAAATTTTTTCCCCATAGGCCTACTTTACCCCCCTCCTTTATGGTTTATTTGCGCTTGTGTAAATAGTATCACTCAAAAAGCGTGATCCGTATACCAAGCATGCCAGGATCTGTCAATGGTAAAGAGAAACTGTTGAAGCTAAGGCAGCATGGCTCAGGAAGTATCCGGGGCGGTTTTTTCGAGAGATTTCTTTTTGCCGAAAATTCTGGCGCCGATAATACTGATTTCATACAGAATCATCAGCGGAAGCGCCATCAGGATCTGGGTGACAACGTCAGGCGGGGTTAAAATGGCTGCAAAAACAAAGAATAAGAGCAGGGCATACTTTCTGTTTTTCTTCAGAAAATCCACCGAGACTATGCCGAGTTTGGCAAGAAAGGTAATGACTAAAGGAAGCTCAAAAACAAGCCCAAAGGCGAGCAGCAGTTTGGCAGAAAAAGCCAGATACTCTTTCATGGACGGTAGCGGTCGGATGGTGTCGGTGGCAAAGCCTAAAAAAAATTTAAACCCCAATGGAAAAACAATAAAGTATCCGAAAAGGGCGCCGCCGAGAAAAAATACGGATGAAAGCAACACAATGGGGATCATATGACGCTTCTCTTTATCATACAGACCGGGCGCTACAAACATCCAGAATTGATAGATAATTACCGGGGCTGCCAGCATGAGGCCGGCCAGAAACGCCACTTTTAGATACGTAAAGAAGGCTTCGGGAAGGCCGGTGAAGATAAGGTTGTCCTGGGTATTCATGACCGATATCAAAGGGCGGGTTAAAATTTGAAACAGCTTTTCCTTGAAGCCGTATGATACAACAAACCCAATACCTACGGCAACAAAACAGACGATGAGGCGTTGCCTGAGCTCTTCAAGGTGCGCGGTAAAAGGGATTTGCTCTTCGGTTGCCATTGGCTAAAAATCCTCTATATCATCCTCGTCAGCTTCCGGTGCAGTTTTCTTTTCCTCCGAGTGATCGGAGTCGTTTTCATCAACAGCTTCGTATCCAACACTTGTATCCGTCTCTGCTTTGATATGGTCGTCAAGATCCTCAAAGGCATTTTTAACGTCCGTAAAATCCGTATCGAGTTCCATGGTTTCTTTAAGTTCCGCTGTCGCCTTTTTAAACTCACCGAAAGCACGGCCTAAAGATTTTGCCAGATCAGGCAGTTTTTTGGGTCCGATGACAATTAGGGCGATCGCCAGAATCAAGAACATTTCAGGCATGCCGATACCGAACATATGGAGCTCCTTGGACGTTATTGTTTAAAATGTAACATTTAAGCCACAAAGCCACTAAGATTAAAAGCCGCTTGTCATTTGTTCATTGGGTATGCGGCCGCTTTGCACGTACAAACGACTAATGACAAATGCCAACTTGCCAACAGCACGACTGGTCTATAATGCTCCGCTATAAAGTTTAACTTCAACACCTCGTAAACGGTTACAACTTAATAAAGGTTTATAATTCAAGCCCCTTCTTTGTGCCTTTGTGTCTTTGTGGCCGATAAGTTGTTTTAAAAGAATCAATTAAGTACTGGTTTTACAAAAGAGAGTCAAGTGAAACACTTAAGCCCGGAAAAAATTTTCATGCATAACTTTTTCACAAGAAATCCGGTCTAATCCGGCTTAAGAATCAGAAAATAGAGCCGGCCCGGGTGTTGCATATGACCGGCTGCGATTTCTGCATATAACCCGTTTCCCCAGAAAAGATCCGCGCGACCAGGACCGCGGATGGCTCCGCCTGTATCCTGACTTAGAACAAATCGGCCGAAATTTGTCCACGCACGAATCTGCCCGGCGGCATTGATTAAAGGTCTTTGTGTTTCGACAAAGGTAAGCGCCGGCAGAGGAAAGATGCGCCTGTCCAGAGCTATTGACCTTCCGGGCGTCAACTTGACATTAAGAAAGCCTAAGGGGCCATCTGCCTCTATTTTAAAAAACACGTAGCTTGGGTTATAATTTAGAATGTTTTCAACCTCTTCGGGATGATCGCGCAAATACCCGCGGATGCGTTGCATGGACATCTCTGCGCGAGGTATTTTACCCTCGTCGATCAGCAACTTGCCGATGCTGCGATAGGGGTGACCATTGGTGTCATTATAATGCACATTAATGGTATTGCCGTTATCGAGATAAATCTTGCCCGATCCCTGGATTTGCAAAAACAAGAGATCAACCGGGTCTTTGATCCAGGCCAGTTTACGAGCCCTGCCTTCCAGGACCTCGTTGTTGGCAATTTCATTACGATCATAGTAAGGCACGACGGTTTTACCTGCCAGCCGGCCGGTAATTTTATCACCCTTGTACTTTGGAGAAAAAAGAGCAAGATCGATTTTAATAAGATCATCGGGCAGGGCGAAAACCGGAACTTGATATTCAGCATCCTGATTGAGCCTCCCCTGCAATAAAGGCTCGTAATATCCTGTAAAAAGCACCTGGCCGCGCTTGTCACGACCGGTGGATCTATAAACCAGGTAGTTCGATTTAATAAAGGATTTCAGGTCTTTGGTTGATGGTTTTTCTCGAATAAAATCAAGAAAATATTCAAACGACACGATCATGCGTGAGGCCGTGAAAGAATCGTTTCCGAACTTAAAAGTGCTCTCGGAAGGAATCCGCTTTAGATATTTTATGCTCTGCAGGATGCCGTGTTCTAATCCGTCATACAGCATATCATCGGCAAATCCGGGATAGGAGGATGCAGAAAGCTTTTCCAGCGGATATTTTTTAACGGCGCATCCTGTCAAAAACAGGGGAAGCATAGCAGCTAAAAACAATACCGCAATAATCTTGAATAAAAATGAATGCTTCATAATTAGGTAGTGTCCGCAGCCCGTTGTCAGCAGGCTTTGTTTTTTACAAATGATTAGATCAAAAATAAACTTGCAAAAGATTCGCTCATATATGGTTGAATTGACAGCATTTGTCATCCTTTGCGACGGACAACGGGCAACTAACAACGGACATTATCCATTTTTAGGTCCGTTGAACTCCGCCAACCCCATTATTCCGGTGTGGGCGAATCCTCTCTGCCTGCACGTATAAAGGTTCCGCTTTTTCCGCCCGATTTTTTAAGAAGACAGATGTCGGAGATGGTCATGGCCTTGTCATATGATTTGCACATATCATAGATCGTCAGCGCAGCTACAGATACGGCTGTCAGGGCTTCCATTTCAACACCTGTTTGACCGAAGATTCGAACCGTTGCTTCTATCTTAAATGCACTGGCATCTTTATCCGGATAAAAATCGACGGCAATATGGGTTAGATTTATCGGATGGCACATGGGAATAAGGTCTGATGTCTTTTTTGCTGCCATGACGCCGGCAATTCTGGCTGTCTCGATGACATTTCCCTTTTTAACTTTTTGGTTTTGTATCTTTTCAAAAGTTGCCGGGTTCATGGAAATAACACCCTGGGCAACGGCAACTCTTTCGGAAGGCTTTTTAGCGGTTACATCTACCATCCGCACATATCCTTGTTTGTCAATATGGGTGAATTCTTCCATAAAGCACTCCATGTAGTTTTACAAGCAATTTGGTTTCAATGGGTTGTAGCATTTTCGAGAGGTTATAATAATTTCGCAAATAGAAAATAAAAATGGCGCAAGTTTTAGGCCGGGATATAAACACCTCTTTTCAAGTTCTTAATCCGACCCTGCTTTTTTGCTTTGTAAACAATATTTCTTATCTGTTTATCGTCAAGCCCTGTTTTTTCTCTAATCCCGGCGACGGTAATACCTCTTCCGCTTCTTTTGATAATGCCCGCGACCGTGTCAAATCGAGATCTGTCTCTTGTTTTGGGCGAAGCCTTTTTTGGTAGTGTTTTGGCTCCGGGCTTTCCGGTTGCCGATCTGACCTTAGCTTTTTTAGATGCGGACAGTAATGGTTTTTTTCTCCTTGAAGCCCTTTTTGGAGCTTTTGCCCTTTTCTTTTTTACAACAACAGGTTCTTCAAGATCAATGCCGAACACATCCGCCAGATCTGATTCGTCAATGACCCTTGTAGTTTTCTTCTTGGCTTTTTCAAGCAATTTGCGGGTCTTATCTTCTACGGCCTGTGTTACCAGGTCTTTCATTTTAGCTTTTCTAAGCTTGAAAAATAGGCCCGGGTCTTTATCAAGCCTAACGCCAATGCCATACAGGGTTGCAGCCACATGTTTGCACATATAGGCCCAGTCGGGACAACTGCAATTAAAATCAATCTCTTTGGGCGAAGGGAACAGCCCCTGCCCCTGGGCCATGAAGATTTCATCTAATGCTTTGGGAAATTTTCCGGCCAAAAGCTCCTGCAAAGAATCCAATTTTCCTTCACAGGCAGCTTTAATAGCCTTCCAGATCATTTTATTAACAGCCTTTATTTTGATTACTACAGCATATGGCTTTGATCTTGTTCCCTGAACAAGGGATTCGACTTTGCCGGGATCTATTTGAAGGTCCAGCACGGCGTCATTACGGACATAACTGCGCCCCCGGCCAATACGATTGCTGTAGTCGGCATACCGTTCAAGGTTGAGGTTCCATGACTTGCCCCACCAGGTCCGAGCGATAGCTTTTCCTTCAAGAAGAATCGGTTTTATATCAGAATTTTTCTTTCTTAGCTGTTTTAGTTTCCGGGCTGCTTTTGCTCTCTTTTCAGCAACGGATACATAACGCGGATAGCCCCAATATCCCATAATCATCCCTTAAGTGTATTTGCAGGCGTTCACAGGTTCAGAGTTCAGAAGTTCAGGGCTGTTTTTTTGTTAACCTTTAATAACTAGCCCCGAACCCGTGAACGGTTACGTGTATTTTCTGTAACTTCTCAATTTGTTGAGTCCGCCGGAAGCGGACGTTATATAAAATTGCGAAGCAATTTTATAATGCTAACTTAAAAAGGTCCACTAATTCATCATTTTTCATCTCGGTTATCCAGGCATCGCCGGTGCTGGCAACGATGTCTCGTGACAACTTGGCTTTTTCTTCTAACATTATATCAATCCTCTCTTCCACAGTAGCTTTGGTCAAAAACTTGTGCACAATAACATTCTTTTTTTGTCCAATCCTGAACACCCGGTCGGTTGCCTGGTTTTCTACGGCAGGATTCCACCACCGGTCAAAATGAATTACATGGTTTGCCTCTGTCAAATTCAACCCGACCCCGCCGACTTTCAGGGATAATACCATAAAAGGAACATAGCGTTGGCTTTGAAATTGCTCAATAATCGTCTTTCTTTTAACTACGGGCACACTTCCATGCAAAATCAGGCCTTTTCGATTAAAAATGCTTTCCAAAAAATCATGAAGCGGTTCCGTTATTTCCTTAAATTGTGTAAAAACCAAAACCTTTTCTCTTTTTGCATATATTGTTTCACAAATTTCACGAAGCCTTAAAAATTTGCCGCTGTCTTTTTCTTCAAAGGCTCCGGTTCCGATATATTGATCCGGGTGATTGCAGATCTGCTTGAATTTCATAAGGGAAGAAAGGATTAGTCCCCTTCTTTGAATCCCTTCTGTTTCCGCGATGGCCTCCTTTATCTCTTTAACCAGATTTTCATATAAAAGGATTTGTTTTTTGCTAAGGGGGGCATATGTTTTCATCTCAACCTTTTCCGGGAGGTCGGATATGACCGTCCGGTCGGTTTTCAAACGCCTCAAAATGTATGGGCTGATAATTTTGCGCAGTCTTGAATATCCGGAGGAGTCATGATTTAAGTTTTTTGAAAATTTTTTAAACTCCCTGGCATTCCCGAGTAATCCCGGATTTAAAAAATCGAATAAGGACCAGAGGTCTGACAGCCGGTTCTCAACAGGAGTACCTGTCAGTATAATCCTGTTACAGGCAGAGAGCTTTTTTATGGCCCGGGCCTTTTTTGTCCCCGGATTTTTTATGGCCTGGGCCTCATCTAAAATGATGTAGTTCCACGAATATGATTGGAGCCATTTATACTTTTGAACCAAGGCATATGTTGTAATAACAAGATCAAATCCATCCAGTGATTCTTTGTCTTTGGCCACGCCCTTTTTCCCTGAATTAGTTCCCGGATGCGCGACATAATATTTGATGTTAGGTGAAAAACGCCTAATTTCATTTTCCCAGTTGGCAATAAGGGAGGCCGGAATTACCAAGAGACTTGCCTTATGTGGTTTTCCTGATTCCTTGAGTTTGGATTTCATGACATTTAAAAAAGCCAGTGCCTGGATGGTTTTGCCCAGGCCCATATCATCTGCCAGACAGGCCCCAAACTGTAATGAATGCAAAAAATACAACCAGCTTAGCCCTTTCTGCTGATAATCTCTTAACTTGCCCTTAAATGCCTTGCCGGGCTTTACTGAAGTAATAAGTTCAGGATTTAGCATTTTCCGGATGACCGATTTTAGCCATTTTCCGTTTGAGATGCCGCAATCTATTTCTTGCGTATTAACATCCAGCAATTTCTCAGGCGCAAGCTGCATCCTAAGGGCGTCCTTTAAGCTAAAACCTTCTGTAGCCATCAATTTTTTTGCTTTTTCATAGGCATTCAGTGTCTGTTTCAGCTTTTCCGGATCAACCGCCACCCATTTGTTTTTAATGAAGGCCAGCCCTTCTGATTCACTTAATAATTGCCTTGCTTCCTTTTCAGAGATTTGCGTATCCCCGAGAAACAAGCGGGCATTGAAATTTAAGATTGCATCCATGCCGACAAAGGAGGGCTTTGAATCACCAACGCTAAAATTTAGTCTTACACTTGCTTTATTACCTTTCCACCAATTTGGAATTCTGCACAAAATACCTGACTCTTCGTAAATAGGAACCTCTTTTAAAAAAGAAAATGCATCTCCTGCGCTCCAAACAAAGGGCTGAAACAGTTCTCCGGTTTCAAGAAGATCTGTAATTAGCGGGCTCCTTTCCGCAGCTCTATGAACTGTTGCCAGAAGCTCCAGCAGCTTTTCATTATCATTTTCATATTCCTGCAACGCGTGTTTGAGAGGGAGATGTTTGGATCTTCCCTGTTTGTTTATCCTGGTTGAATAAGTTGCCATAAAAGCAAACGGATAATCGTTGCTCTTATTTTCTACAAGATGGAAAAATACCCTGCCCACAAGGTGCACATTTGGGCTGTAAGTCCTGATAAAATCTTCAACGGTTCCGTCATAAGATTTAATCGCAAAGGCAAATGCATGGTTTAATCTTACCCATTCAGCTTCAATCAATTCGGTATTTAAGTATTCTGAACCAATCATCAACGGGGCCTGCTCTAAATGTAGCCTCAATTCATCTTTTTCTATCAAAATCCTGGCTTTATGACGCAGGATTTCCAGATCAGGTGTTTGGCTCAATTTCGCGGCAAAGGCCCCGGTAAAATTTCGCCAGTAATCAAGGGAAGGGGAAAGAGAGACCTGACGATCGCAAAAGCCCAAAAACAGGAGCCATGAATCGTTATTGGCAGAGAAACGTTTGTATATTTCTTGTTGTAACAGTCGGCTGCTCTTGTTTATGACCTCCTCTGTGTCCGTCCATTCCAACTGGAGGGAACCGTTTGGCATAACAACAACGTTTAATTCTTGATTCATCATTTCCTGTATGGGCCAACTCTCATGTATTTGTCTTGCTCACTTCAGGATCTTTCCAACAGCCAATCTTTTATTTCGTCTAATTGTCGGTGTGTGGCTATTAATGAAAACATATCAATACGGCAGTGTAATTATTGAAAAATTATCTCTTTCGAAAAAAGTCCATGCAGGACTTAGTCCCTCGATTCATAAATTCGGTGACGTATTTATTCACTCGGGACTAAGCGCTGCCTGCGACGAGCCCTTCGGCTGTGAGCTCAGGGTCGAATGGCTAAGCCAGGCCGAGTGAGCAATTGCACAAGTTATAGTCACAAAAATACGTTATAGTATTTGCGAATCGAAGCACTTAGGTAATATACATTGTATCTACCCTGTCTTGACGTTTTAGAAATTCAATTTGCTCATCTATGGACGAAAACCCGGAAAGATCCAATTCCTCAAACTCACCGGGACCAGCATTCGTTTTTCTCATAACATTTTGTACAATTTCATCCAATTGTTCTTTTGAAATTTCGGGAACCCGGGTGATAGAGCTTTTCTGGGGAACGCCATTTTCTATCTTAAAATTATAGCTTACCATTTCCAACAGGCCATTGGTCTTTTCCTTGTCCAAAATGCGGTATTCAAAATGATAATGGCGCCCGGCCAGGGGACGAAAATAATAGAATTTATATAATCGTTCACCCCGCTTTATGCGCATCAAAAAGTGATCCTGTTCAGGGTGTGACTTTTTGGGCATTACTTTTTTACGTCGCTTTTTCATATCCAAACATTTAAAGTATATTTGCACTTCGGTGCCTTTAAAAGTGCTGGACAGGCAGAACTGCTTGT
This sequence comes from Candidatus Desulfatibia sp., assembly GCF_036446775.1. Lineage (NCBI taxonomy): Bacteria > Pseudomonadati > Thermodesulfobacteriota > Desulfobacteria > Desulfobacterales > Candidatus Desulfatibia > Candidatus Desulfatibia sp. Next base: position 1,646 of record NZ_JAZFTO010000190.1, on the reverse strand, counting down.
TTAAAATTCCAGCTTCACCATAACATCAACCCTGCTCAATGTCGCCATAGCGATATGCCGGGCATCCAATAGATATTTGTCGGCAAGCACGCCTTCGTGAAGATAAGCCTGGGCTAACTGCATAGCCTTGTCTTTTAGTATAACATATTGATGTCCCGGATATGATTTTTCAAAGGAATCAGGATTCAAATAATCGTTCGAGTAAATCCACACATAGATCAGGATTGATCCAAATATCTTTCCTTTCGCTTATTTGGCGAAAATAAAAACGCAGTTGATCTTCACCAAGTAATTTCTTGGTATAAGCTTCAATCAAAACACCCAATGAGCCGCGCACAGACAAGTTTTTTTGTCGAGCAAAATCACGGCCACGCTCTTCATCCATGAGAAGCAAGGCATTTTTCAATACTGCCAGGGCAATAGATTCTTTTTCACCTCGATCAAGATTTGCAGCCTGTAAATCCATGGGGATTTCTACGGCTTTTACCGGTTCCCATTTGCTTTGTTCAAAAAAAGAATTTAGTATTTGAGCATCCGTAAAACCCCTCCGGATTCCAATACTGACGACCTCCCTGTAAACTGCAAGCGGGAACTCAACCCTACCATAGAGCTCTTTTAACAAGTGCAGTATATTCAGTTTTGAAAAAACCATAAGTGGGCCGGCGTTTGAAACCACATTTATTGCCATTTAAGAAAGTTCCTCTTGGATCGTTTGATCGGAAAATTCAGGGTCAATATTATGATGGCGCGCTTCACGTATCAGATCTTGTTTTTCAAGCCCCATTTGCTCCGCAACATAACCCAAAGAACCTACACCATCACGGTATAGCTGAATGGCACGTTCTACCTTGAACTGGTAAATGCCCAGACGAATAATCTGCCTGAGTGTCAACTCCTCTTCAGGCAGGCCTTTAATCCAGGCACGTGGTATTTTAACTATTACGTCCTGTTCCATAATGTTGTTTCCCCCTTTTTAAAAGGTATTCTTTCCTAAAATTCTTTATTGCTTAACTTACCACAGGGCCAGGCTATTTTCTAACTGAATTTTTTCGGTCAAGGCACTATACTGTGTATTTTGGGGTCGGGCCACGATAACCAACTATAATAACAGCAAAATAGGCTCTAAAATCGTATTAAAAGGCTCTTTTTGAGATCAAAAAGAGCCTTTTAAGCTAAATAGTATTCCAAAAAAATCCTTAGCCCTGTTATTTTGCACCCCAAAAGGTATGTTTAAGACCCGAATAATGGCTATTTTTAGAGCTTTTTTACAAATATACAGACACTTAGCGCGGTCCGACCCCAAATCCACCCCGCTTTATTCGCATCAAAAAGTGATCCTGTCCAGGGTGTGATTTTTTTGGCCTTACGTTTTTACGCCGCTTCTTCATATCTATAGCGCCTTTGTCTCAACTTCATTTCCCAGGAGTATGTTGAGAATCCAAATTCATTAATTTTCCGTTTACAACTCCAGCCCTGCTACTTTTAAGGCAAATCTTTGAAAAGAGTCCGAACGTCTAAGTTTTGTAAAATCCATAATTTCTCGGGCGATCAAAATAGCATGCCGGTAATCCACATAGCGTCGACGGGGTGCAAGTTCCTGAGTGAAAATTTTGGTTAGTCGTTTTTTGGGGTTTCCGATGCTGCCA
>NZ_JAZFTO010000189.1:0-6682 GCF_036446775.1 Candidatus Desulfatibia sp. | reverse complement strand
GTCAGCATCTGAAATCTGCTTGCCCCCTTTTTGTTTTAGATATTCAACATATCTGGAAATATCCCGGCTGTAGGATTCAATCGTGTTTTTTGAAAGGCCCTTTTCGAGAATCAGGTAATTTATATACTGATCAACAATAACATCAAGTGAAGGCATGGGTACACTCTAAACGGTCTTTATTTAGTCCTGAAAAACCTGGTCCTTCCCCGCATGGCGGGATCTTCGATGGGCCAAGCCTGTCCCGCTGCTCTGCGGGGGATTCTTTACTCCGGCTTTGCGGTGAAAATGGAAAACGCCTTTCTAACAAAAGCCCCTTTTAAAATTTGAAACGCTCAATTTAGGTAACATATTGTAACATCACACGATTTTCCTTGATTTTTATGCAATATTCAATCTTCGAGTTTTCACAAGGCCTATTCCAGTCGCTATGATTGAGACACTGGATGGTTTTGCCAATTTTGCACATGAACGAGCACCATACAGAAACATCACTCATGAACAATATAGGAAGTTGATGAGTAAAAGTGATGGCCTCCAACAAATCACTCCGGCGGAGGGCTTATAGCCACCGCTGACCTATGTCGTTCGGCTTCAGGGTGGTGATCATCTAAAACTCTTTTAAAATAGTGTATTGACATACACCTTCCAACAGTTTATATTTCAAAATGTAAACTAAAACAGGTGTAGGAGGAGCTATGAAAGCAACTGCAAAAGATCTCCGGTTCCATTCAAAGGAACTGCTTGATACGGTCAATAGAGGCGAGGAAGTTGTAATAACCTTTCGCGGTAAGCCTTGTGCCAAACTTATTCCCTACGAAGAAAAAAAGGAGGAAATCGCAAAGAACGAATTATTTGGAATCTGGAAAGATAACGACATGGTCCAAGACGTTGATGAATATATCAGGGGATTAAGAAAAGGGAGATACTAAATGGTTATCGATACAGATGTTCTTATTTGGTATATGAAAGGGAATGAAAAGGCATATAAAACTATTGAGAATTCAAAGAGTTTCTTTATTTCTGTCGTTACATATATGGAATTAGTCCAAGGCATGAGAAACAAGAATGAGCTCAATAATCTTCGTAGGGCTCTCTTTGTATGGAACTCGGAAATTCTCTATATTTCAGAAGAAATATCCATTAAAGCAATGTTCTTTGTAGAACAACATTATTTAAGCCATTCAATTCAGTTGGCGGATGCTTTGATAGGTGCTACGGCAATTGCGTACGGGCTTCCAATTCTAACAGGTAACGACAAACATTATAAGATACTAAAAAACACGCAAATCAAAAAATTCCGACCTTAATCCCCTAAAACTGTATGAGGTAACGTATGCCGATATACGAATTTTATTGCCGGGACTGTAATACTATATTTAATTTCTTTTCCAAAACCGTTAATACAACTAAAAAGCCCAAGTGCCCAAAATGTAAAGTGCGGACCCTCACCAGACAGGTTTCCTTGTTTGCATTCACAGGCAAGGCCAAAGAGGGCAGCGAGTTGGATGATCTTCCTTTTGATGCAAGTAAGATGGAACAGGCTATGCATAGGCTGGCCAGTGAGGCTGATAAGGTTAATGAGGACGATCCGAGGCAAGCTGCCGATCTTATGCGAAAACTTTCTGACATGACGGGGCTTAAATTGGGAGAGGGCATGGACGAGGCCTTAAGTCGCATGGAAAAGGGTGAAGATCCCGAGCAGATCGAATCTGAAATGGGTGATCTTTTGGAAAATGGAGATCCATTTTCCCTGCCTGGAAAAAGAGGAAAAGCAGCCAAAACAAAACAAAAACCGCTGCTTAGAGATGATACGCTCTATGATCTCTAAGTGAAAGCCGATAATACCCCATCTCCTTTGTTATCAAGGGCTCGCAGTAAACGACTACGACTTCACCCTTGATGCCGCGGATCTGGGGCATCCTCGGCTTTCGCTCAATTAGGGTACTACGGCTCACCCTTGACGCCTTGAATCTGGGATATCCTCGACTTTCGCTCAATTAGGGTGAGAGTATCAATATCTGAACCCTGAACCTTTGAACCTCTGAACCCTGAACCTTTTTACCCTAATGGAGCTGTTTTACCGGGAAATCCCCCGACTGCTGGTATAGTTCGTGGAAATTTATGGGTGCATTGCATTGACAAATCGAATTGGGGGGACTATTTTATTTGAAATTCAAGAAATTCGTTATAAAGCTTTGTTGAAAAGGAGAATATTATGGTTGAAGTAACAGAATCAGCTTCAAAACAGATTGCCGAGTATTTTAAGGATAAAAAGGTTGCTCCGATACGGATTTTTCTAAACGCGGGTGGCTGAGGCGGCCCTTCGCTGGCAATGGCTCTGGATGAGCCTAAAGAGAGCGATACTGTACATGAGATCAATGGTTTCAAATATATCGTAGACCAGGAATTCATGGAAAAAGTACAACCCATCAAGATAGATTTTACAGAGATGGGTTTTAAACTTGACTGTGGAGTAGATTTAGGAGCAGGAGCAGATTGCAGTGGTTGTGGCACAGCAAGCACTTGCTAATGATTAGACAAGTTTGATTCGTATTAAAGGCAGCACGAAATGAGTGCTGCTTTTTTTTTTGATAATTCTTTATGATATATTCGGGATAGCGGGAGGTGCCATATGAAGATTTTTATTACCGGAGGGCTCGGCTTTATCGGCAGGCATCTGTCAAATTTCCTCTTGCGCCAGGGGCACCACGTCACCGCCGTCGGGACCCGTCCTGACCAAAACCTGATCAACGACGAAAATTTTCGTTACATATCGGCAGATACCACCCGCAAAGGGACCTGGCAGGATGCTTTGCAGGATACAGATGTAGTCATCAACCTGGCCGGCCGGCAGATTTTTAAGCGCTGGACTAAAACCTACAAACAGCTTATTCATGACAGCCGAATCTTAACGACACGCAACCTGGTCGAATCTTTATCCGCAAATAAGGAAATTATACTTTGCAGTGCTTCCGGGATTGGGTACTACGGAGACAGGGGGGACGACATGCTTACAGAAAGAGAGCCGGTGGGTAGTGACTTTCTGGCCGGGGTCAGCCGTGACTGGGAAGCGGAAGCATTGCGCGCAGAAGAAAAAGGGGTAAGGGTTGTAACCACCCGTTTTGGTGTCGTTTTAGGTAAGGATGGCGGCGCCATGGAAAAAATGGTTCCCGCATTTCGATTCTTTTTAGGCGGGCCGTTGGGAAGCGGCAGACAATGGTTCCCCTGGATTCACATCGAAGATCTTGTTTTAGCCGTGAACTTTATTCTCGAACATGAGGATATTAAAGGGCCGGTCAACTTCTGCGCCCCCAACCCGGTCACAAACCGGGATTTTGCTAATGCTATGGGGCACGTTCTGCGCAGGCCGGCCATTATGCCGGCGCCGTCTTTCATGATTCGCCTGGTCATGGGAGAATTTGGAGACTTAATGCTGTTCAGTCAGCGGGCGATGCCGGAGAAGCTTTTGAGTTGCGGCTTTACTTTTAATTATCCTGAAGTCGAGGGTGCCATCAGGGATATCGTAGAAGCGTAAAGAATTCATCTTGTTTATTCAGTCCTGAAAAACCTGGTCCTTCCCCGCGTGGCGGGATCTTCGATGGGCCAAGCCTGTCCCGCATTGCGGGGGATTCTTTATTCAGAGCAGGGTATACAGAGGCGCTTGCCGTTATCTGCGGCGACCATTTTTGTTGACATCGTCATCTCGCCGCACATCGCGCACGCTTGAGAACGTGCCAGCGGCGCAAACGGGGGCGCAATAAATTCGACTTCCTTGGTCGAAAAGACATCATCAAAGGGTTTTGAAAGCAGGTCAACGGCCTTGAGCAGCTTGTGGCGCCATCTTTCCTGCTCGGTTGCCGTGCCGGCAGTAATGGCTGCATCAAGCCGGTTGAATTCTTTTTTGGACTCTCCCCTGTATCGATAGGTTTTGGTGCGGGAAAAGCGATAGGCTTTTTGGCTTGTGCGGTTCAGGATCGTATAGGCGTTTTTCCCGTAATCCTTTAAGATCAGATTGCCTTTGCCGGTTGAAGTGCCTAACATGCTTTGCAGTGCATCCACGGCGCATGAGTCATTTTCACAAACAGCTACGATCTCTTCGTCCCTGGAGCGCCTGAGTTCAAGCAGATCTATAGCAGCTTTTGTAACCAGGTAACCGTAAACAAGTCCGGGGCAAAGATGCCCGTGAAATTCGATGCATGCTTTAAGTTCATCCGGCAATTCTAATTTTGCATTTTCAGTCTTTTCCATCGTAGCCCTCATAAATCGGAATATATTTGACGGTTTCGTAAAAAGTAAAAAATTCCTTTTTAGATTACAAAAGCCATTTTCGGGTCCAGTGTACTCATGCTCAACGAAATTACAAGCTTTGTTTCTACCTTCTGGATGATTTTCTCATTTTCCTTTTTGGTGGCCCTGACCGGGGCCATGTCGCCCGGTCCGCTACTCACCTATACTATTATTAAAGCCGCTAAAACCAGCAAACGCGGCTATCTCATGGGTTTATGGATTATCGCCGGGCACGCTCTTCTGGAAATGGGCATCATAATATTTTTGCTCATGGGCTTCTCTTTTATTCTGCAAAACATAGTTATAGTAAGAATTATCGGCGTTGCCGGGGGAGTAATTCTAATCTGTTTCGGAATATCAATTGCCAGAGACATTTATCTTGGCAAGATCCCTACCGATTTTTTACAATCATCCGAAAGCCAAACAAATGACACGAACCCATTCGAAAACAAAGGCCTGGAAAACCCGGTAATCGGCGGAATTATAGTTTCCATGTCTAATCCCTATTGGTGGGTTTGGTGGGCTACGATCGGGTTCGCCTTTATGATTCAGTTTGACATATCTTTCCGGCAATGGCCGAAACTTTTAGCATTTTTCTTAGGGCACGAAGCCGGAGATCTGATATGGTACCTGATCGTTTCAACGCTCTCATTTTTTGGCCTGCGTCATCTGAACAAAAAAGTGTACTATGGTGTTCTTGCCGTCTGCGCCCTTTTTATGATTCTATTCGGCATTTATCTGGGTATAACGCCACTTTTGAAAACAAGTTTGATGGCGTCGTAAAAAGTCCCATCTACGGCGTTGTAGTATTTTTGCAGACATTAGGCATGCTACATGTATGGCCTCGTTCCTGAAAAAATACTACGCCTTTTTATCCCGCCGAGGTTTGACGGGGGTATATGAACCTTTTTACTTAGCCATCTATAATGGTGCATGGTTAAGGATCTAAAGGAAAATCATCCGGGTCATCATCGTTCAAGTCGTCAGATTTTGAATAGGAGGTATCGTCATGTTGAAGATCTTCGGAGGCATCAATTACGGAGTCTTCGGGATCTATCTCCTGAGGTTCTTCGGCTTTTTGTCGTTTTTCTTCTAAATAACGCCTGTTGATGATCTCAATTCCATGACGAGTCAGCTTTTCGCCTCCAAACTTTAAGTAAACTGATAATGTATTTTGGATGTCAACATTGTTTTGTAGTTCACCAGGGGCAAATTTAAGCAATTGCTGAAATTGATCGTGCAGATTGTCAGGAAGATTCAATCGCTTTGCCATTATTATCACCATATTACGGATTTATATATTTGCTGTTTCGACAATCCCGTAAGAAGCATTTAACAACGACGGAAATAAATTAATTTGATAATAAATCATGAAAGCAAAAAGTAAAGTCTTTATCGTACAAAATTTATAAAAAATTTATGTCGAAATATATTACTAAATTTGATAAATACTTATAAAAGAGAATTTAACAATAAGGGCAAAAAGGATAACCACAATGACTGCACAAGATCTTAATCCGGGACATCTGTTGGAAATTTCAGGAAGATTTTGGGAAACGTGTACACTGCATGCCGGGGTCAAACTCGATGTTTTTACGATCATCGGCAGCGAGCAACTCGCTTGCCAGGATGTGGCTCAACAGTTGAGCGGAAATAATAGGGCCGTTGAAATGCTCCTTAACGCCCTTACCGCCATGAATCTTGTGAGCAAAAGCAATGATAGATATGCCAACACCCCCGTAAGCAAGTCTTTTCTTGTTAAAGACTCACCCCGCTATGTCGGCCATATCATCATGCACCATCATCATCTGGTGGAGTCCTGGGCGCAGATGGATGCAGCGGTTCTATCCGGCCAAGCGGTTAGAACCAGAGCTTCTTATGAAGACGGCCAAAGGCGGGAAAGCTTCCTGATGGGTATGTTTAATATTGCCATAAATCTGGCTCCTGTGATCGTGCCGTTAATCGATCTGGGCGGCCGGAGGCGTCTCCTTGATCTGGGCGGAGGCCCCGGTACTTATGCCATCCAATTTTGTCTGAATAATCCGGGCCTTAAAGCCACGGTTTATGATCTGGCAACTACCCGGCCTTTTGCAGAAAAAACCATTGCTAAATTCGATTTAACAGACCGTATCGAATTTAAGGACACAGACTATCTCGAAGAAGAGCTTGAAGGCCGCTATGACGTGGCCTGGTTGTCGCATATTCTGCATGCAGAATCACCAAAAGACTGCCGTATAATCATCGGCAAGGCGGTTTCCGTCTTGGACCCGGGAGGTATGATCCTGATCCACGAATTCATTCTTGACAACACCATGGACGGGCCGCTCTTTCCGGCCCTTTTTTCCCTGAACATGCTGCTGGGAACACCGGCCGGTCAGGCCTATTCTGAAAAGCA
>NZ_JAZFTO010000188.1:0-6962 GCF_036446775.1 Candidatus Desulfatibia sp. | reverse complement strand
GCATTAGAATATCCGTAATAACCAAGTCAAAATGGCCTTCATCAAACTTTTTTATTCCTTCCGTACCATCTACTGCTATCTCAACATTGAAGCCGCATTTTGCTAACGCCGTTGCGAGCATGAGTAAAATGGATTCTTCATCATCGATGACCAAGATTTTGCCCATGATATTTTCTCCGGTATAATCAAGTTAAAAACTTGCTTTAAATTTTTATAACTAAATGCCTCTTTGCAGTATTTTCAAATTTTACCCCGCCATTAATAGCCTGTCAACCATATTTTGTATGTCAAGTTAATTATTATACACTATGTTGTATGACAGCGGGAAATATCAGCAACAATTGCAACCTAAAGTTGATGAATTCGACTTTTTAAGAAACCATCAACGTTGAAAGGAGCCGGATAAACATCTTCAGCAAATTATTTGAAGTTTCAGCTATCCTATGTTAAAAAAGCATTTAAGTATTTAAACATTACCGCATAATGCGCCTTTCCATTTTATTTCATTATAAGGTATTCTTATGAACAATAAACCTATCTTCAACCGGAAGGAAGGCTGAGCCATGGAGCATAAAACCTTCAAAGCTATGGTCGTAAAGGAAACTGAAGATAAGAATTACGTCCGGCAGATTATGGAAAAATCAATAGATGATTTGCCCGCTGGAGACGTACTGATTAATGTCAGTTATTCATCTTTAAATTACAAGGATGCCCTTTCTGCCATCGGCAACAAGGGCGTCACCAAAAAATATCCGCACACACCGGGCATCGATGCCTCCGGCGTTATTGCCGCAAGCGACAGTATTGCTTTTGAGCCGGGCGATAAAGTGATTGTTACCAGCTACGACCTTGGAATGAATACATCGGGCGGCTTTGCCGCATACATCCGAGTCCCGGCAGAGTGGGTGGTGCCCCTACCGGAAAATCTTTCTTTAAAAGAAAGTATGATTTACGGTACGGCCGGTTTTACCGCGGCCTTGTCCGTTCATCGGATGGTAGAGCATGGAGTGACTCCGAGTCAGGGAGAAATACTGGTCACCGGCGCCACCGGTGGCGTCGGCAGTATGGCCCTCTCAATTCTGGCTCAAAATGGTTACCAGGTTGTTGCCTCCAGCGGCAAACCGGCTGAAAAACAATTTCTTTTCGATCTTGGAGCCAGGGAAGTCATTTCCAGGGATGAAGTCCTGGACAGCAGCGACAAACCTTTATTAAAAGGGCGGTGGGCCGGCGTCATCGATACGGTGGGTGGAAATATACTGGCAACGGCCATCAAATCCACAAAAACCGGCGGTGCCGTCACCTGCTGTGGAAACGTCGCCTCTGATGATCTGCCACTCACCGTGTACCCGTTCATATTGAGGGGTGTAAGTCTCTTCGGAATAGATTCCCAAAACTGCCCCATGCCGGCCCGTCTTCAAGTATGGCGGAAAATCGCCGACAAATGGAAACTTAAAGGCCTGGATCGTTTGATTTCCGAAATTTCACTTGATGAGTTGGATCATAATATCGATCAGATCCTGCAAGGAAAGCTAAAGGGTAGGACGGTCGTAAATTTATCTGGTTTCCATCCATAAATGGCTATTTTTCCGATGAGCGGCGTTCTCCGCGGGTTTCCACCCTCGACGTACTAAAGTACGCCTCGGGTGAAAACCCTTGTGCGGCCTTGCTCATCGAAAAAATCCCTCATTTATGAATTGAAAACTACTTAGTGCTCAAATAGTGTTTATGGATGGGTGCCAACTTAATTCTAGATACAGGATTCTGATCAGTGATTACTGATCACTGAAAATGGGATGTTATAAGGCCATGAAAAAAATTGTTGTGCAGATTTATGAAGTGCAAACACCGTCCGAGGCTGAAAAATTGATGGCCCTCGGTGTCGATAATATCGGCAGCGTCTTGATGTCTGAAGAGGATTGGCAGGTATCACCCATAAGAGAGACGATCCGGATGGTTCAGGCAGCCGGCGCCTTAAGCAGCCTGATTCCACTTTTTAACCGCTCGGAAGCCCTGTATCGGGCGCTAGATTATTACAGGCCGGATATCGTGCATTTTTGTGAAGACCTGACCGATGCAGCCACGGGCACCAATATCCAGGATAATCTTTTAGCTTTACAGCAGGACGTGAAAGATAAATTTCCTGAAATCAAAATCATGCGATCCATTCCCATAGCCCCGCCCGGTTTTTCAGAGCGCGTCCCCACCCTTGAACTGGCCCGGCGGTTTGAAGCGGTCAGTGACTACTTTTTGACAGATACGCTGCTTTTGAATACCTCGGATGTTCAGATTATTGATCAGCCGGTCAAAGGATTTGTCGGAATAACCGGCAAGATCTGCGACTGGAGCATGGCTGCCAAGCTGGTTGCAACCAGCCGCATTCCGGTCATCCTGGCCGGTGGGATTGCACCTGAAAATGTATTTGAAGGTATCCGGCACGTTCGCCCCGCAGGAATTGACAGTTGCACAAGAACTAATGCAATTGATTTTGAGGAAAGTTCCGTCAGGTTCAAGAAAGATTTGGATAAGGTCAAACGGCTGGTTGAAGAGACTCGCAGGGCAGAGCAAACTTTATAAATTATTTTATCACGAAAACACGAAATTGAGAAAACGCGAAAGGGGGTTTAAAATATGTACGACAGCGGCGATCTGAGAAAAGGTCTTAAAATCGAAATTGACGGCGAACCGTATGTGGTCATTCAGTTTGCATTTGTCAAACCCGGCAAGGGGCAGGCCCTGTACAAGTGCAAACTCAAAAATATGCTGACAGGATCTCAGTTTGACCGAACATTTAGATCCGGAGATAAACTCAACCCTGCCAACCTGGAAGAATTCCAAATGGAATACCTATATTCAGACAAAGACCAGTACTGTTTCATGAACACGACTACCTACGGTCAGGATTTTCTAACCCGGGACCTGGTGGGAGATGCCATCAATTTTTTGAAGGAAAACACGGTCTGCAATGTTCTTTTTTTCGAAGGCAGAGCCATTGGAGTTGCTCTGCCCAATTTCGTCGACTTAAGGATTGTCAGTGCCGAGCAGTGGGCCAAGGGAGATACGGCCGCCGGCAGTACCAAGCCGGTAACACTTGAAACCGGTTATGTTGTTCAAGTACCGCCTTTTGTCGAGGAGGGCGAACTGGTTAGGATCGACACCAGGTCCGGAGAATATGTGGAACGGGTCAAAGAATAAAATCGTGTTACGATTTTATGAAACTCCCGTCCCGCTTTCAGCGGGACGGGATCTGTTTGGCGATCAGACAAGCGTTTACCTGAAACAAAACACAAAATACTAAACACTAAATACTTGATGAATTCTGTTTTTGAAGAGTGCATCATTTCTTGTGAAAGATGATATCTCCAAAATAAGATACGGCCGATTCTTTGGTATTATCCGAATCCGTCATGATTGCTACACCGGATATAAGCGGCGGTTCCTCGCCGTAGGCTTTTTTATAGTCTTGATAGACATTACGCACTTCTTCAATCCAGCTGTTGAGCTTTTTCGCACCACTTTCCACGGCTATCATCATGGATTGGTCGCTATATGGGTTGGGGACTATGGTTCCTTCAGGAGCATGGCTGGCCCAGATGTAGTTAAGGACCGCAACAGGGGGATATTCATCGTATCGCGTCTTGGCAGTCTTATATTTTATTTTTTGGAAGAATCCCGCTTTATCCGGGTCATATTTAAACGTTATGTATATCCGGGCCGGGTAATCATCTCCTTTCTTTTTGGTGACATCTCCTTTTTCATAAATCTTGGTCACTTTCCAGCGCCAGGTGACAACCGGATATATTTTAGGATCGATTTCGATTTTGCGGATAAGTCCTGAGGCTGAAGAGTTACTTGCAGCCTTAACGACTACAACACCGCTGTCTGCAACCAGAGTGTAGCGGGTGTGTTGTTTTATCTTTTTGAATGTAAGAGGTTTCCATGTGGAAGGAAAATCGCTGCCGGCATATAGGTTCGAAAATTTTCCTACTTCAATTATTTCAGCCGGTTGAGCTCTTAGATAGGAAGCGCCAGTAAGCAGAAGAACGCAAATCAGAACTGTTGAAAGCAGGATTATTCGTTTTTCAAGTATCCGGTCAAACTTCATGATATTTCTTTGACACTATACTCTTTGATTCGGTTTCCTTCCTTTTCTTCAATGGTGATAGCATATGATCCGATGGTTATTTTTTCTTTTTCATCGGGAATCCTGCCGATGGTATCGAGAACGTATCCGGAAAAGGTATCATATTCCTTTAAGTCGGGAATATTCATGCCGATCACTTCATTGACTTCATCTATGTCGGATTTTCCAAGCACGGTCCATTCCCTGTTCTTGTGTTTGACTATATGCGGCTCTTCCTTGTCAGTTTCGTCTCTGATTTCGCCCACAATCTCTTCAAGGGCATCTTCAAGCGTTATCAGACCGGAGACACCGCCGTGTTCATCCACTACGATGGCAATATGATGTTTCCTTTTCTTGAATTGATGCATCAGTTTGTCCAGTTTTTTATTCTCGGGAACAAAATAGGGTTTTGTCATGATTTTGCGGATATCGATCGCTTTGTCTGAAATTGCCTGATGTAAAAAAAGGTCCTTTATATTGAGAATGCCGATGATATTCTCTATATGGCCTTCAATTACAGGAATGCGTGTAAAACCCGACTTGACGATTTTATCCAACTTAAGCTCTTTATCGGCTTCAATTACAAACATATCCGCCCGGGGGGTCATTATCTCCGAGGCGTTGGTATCATCGAATTCGAAAATCTTGTGAATCAGCTCTTTCTCTTCTTCTTTGATCTCGCCTTCTTCTTCAACCATTTCCACAAAGGTCATCAATTCTTCTTCGGTTACCGCAGGAATTCTCTTAATCTTGCCTGTCAGCTTGGGAATAAAGTTGAGAAACAGTACCGCCGGGTAAAGCAGAATTGAAAGCCAATAGATTGGATAGATGATTATTTTGGCGACCAGAACGTTATTGCGCGTGGCAAGCGATTTGGGCAGCACCTCACCGAAAACAAGGATAAGAAACGTCATGCTTCCGGTGGCAATGCCCACCGCATAGTTGGAAAAATAGTTTAAAGCAACAGCGGTTGCCATGGCCGCGGCCGCCACATTAACAAGATTGTTACCGATAAGAATAGTGGTAAGGAGCCGGTGAGGATCATCTTTCATCTTCTGAATCAGCTGATATACTTTGCCTTCAGATTTCGCTAAATGTCGAGCTTTAGTCTTGCTGATCGAAAACAAAGCGGTTTCCGCTGATGAAAAAAACCCCGATAGCACCAGCAATACAAGCAAACCGGCAACTTGATTTATCATAATTGAATTCCTGACTTAAAACGGATTCTTTGAGGACGTGGGGATAAATACAAAAAAGCTTCCGGGCTCGACAAAAGGCTTGAAAGTATAGGACTTTCCTTTTTTGAGCGGCACCGCCGGGTTGTATAAAATCGTGCAGCGATTTTATAACTTGAGAATATCATCAAAAAAATGAGACCTTTGAAAAATGCAAATTTTTGTTCGAGTTCAAGAAAGGCGAAAATTTTAACCACAGGAATACCTGGAGTATTTCGAGGATTAAAATTTGAGCCTGACGCAGAAATCGGGCAAAAAGGGGCGTTTTGCAAAGGTCTCAAAATGCTTATGATGGCTTTGAAAAGAAACAAATTTTCCAATATTAGTCAGTTCCTCTTGCAAAGGGGAAGAGGTCATGTAAATTACAACTTAAAACGGAATGAATTCGTTTTTTTACGAATTCATTATTTAATATACCTCAGATTTGATTATTTTCAAGCAGATTATGCATAAAACAACGGATGTAACAGAATATATACAATCTCTTTTGTCTTCAAAACGTCTGGGCGGCCAGGTAGTGCATCACACAGTGCTGCCTGAACAAGCTCCGATTTTTAGAAAGCCTGATAAGGTGTGGTCCGGAAACATACTTAACATCATCAAATCGGCCGGGATTGGTAATCTTTACCAACACCAGACAGATGCCGTCGATTTGATAAGAGCCGGCCAACATGTGGTGGTAGCAACGCCGACAGCCAGCGGCAAAACTTTAATATATAACATCCCAGTGCTTGAGAACATATTTAAAAACTCAGATGCCAAAGCCCTTTACATTTTCCCCTTAAAAGCACTTGCCCAGGATCAATTACGGACTTTTGAGGAACTTTCTGCATATTGCGAGGTAAAACCCACGGCTGCGATTTATGACGGTGATACCTCCGCATGGTTTCGCAAGCGTATCCGGGAAGCTCCACCCAACGTTCTATTGACCAACCCGGAAATGATCCACCTTTCATTCCTGCCGCATCACCGGCAATGGGCAACATTTTTTTCCGATCTCAAGATCGTGGTAATCGATGAAGTCCACACTTACCGAGGAGTTATGGGTTCGCATATGGCCCTGGTTTTCAGAAGGCTTCAAAGAATCTGCTCCTATTACGGTTCTTCTCCGACATTTGTATTTTGTTCCGCCACCATATCCAATCCTGCCCAACTCACAAAACAACTTACAGGACTTGACGTTGAAACCATTACTGAAAGCGGGGCTCCCCGGGGCGGTAAACATGTTGTGTTTGTCAACCCGGTTCAAAGCCCGGCCCAGACAGCGATCCTTTTACTGAAAGCAGCGCTTCATCGCAGCCTGCGAACTATTGTATACACCCAATCACGCAAACTTACCGAGCTGATCGCCCTTTGGGCCGGCAGTCATTCAGGTTCTTTTGCAAATCGTATCAGCGCCTATCGGGCCGGTTTCCTTCCAAAAGAGCGCCGGGAGATCGAAGCGCGACTTGCCCAAGGCGATCTTCTGGCGGTCATATCAACCAGCGCCCTTGAGCTGGGGATTGATATCGGTGATCTGGATCTCTGCTTTTTAGTGGGATATCCGGGGTCGGTTGTGGCGACCTGGCAGCGCAGCGGCAGGGTCGGCCGCAGCGGCCAGGATTCCG
>NZ_JAZFTO010000187.1:0-4172 GCF_036446775.1 Candidatus Desulfatibia sp. | reverse complement strand
CGGTCCGCGCGAAGCTATCTTTTTGCGGGTAAGGACCTTTTTAATGCCGTCATAATCGTAAACAACCTCCAGCGGCCCGAAGCAAAACTCGCAGATGTAGAGCGGATCTATTCCGTATTCCTTATTGCACTCCCTGCACCTAAGGCCTTTAACGTACCCCACTACGACACTCCTGACATGGAATCTGCAAAAATGGTTACAACATTTTGATTTTTCTTCATTTTCCCGGCAACTTTCCTTGCGGCCCAGGCGGACGCGCCGGAAGACAGGCCGACTGGAAGCCCTTCTTTGGCCAGGATTTCCCCGGCGGTTTTTTGCGCGGTTTCAGAGCTTACCCGACTAACCTCGTCAATTATCTCCCTGTTAAGTATTGAGGGTATGAACCCCGGCCCAATGCCTGTTATGTAGTGAACGCCAGGCTTTCCGCCGCTCAGTAACGCCGATTCGGAAGGTTCCACCGCTACTATCTTTATGTGGCCGTATTTCGCCTTAAGGGCTTCGCCCACGCCGGTAAT
Source organism: Candidatus Desulfatibia sp. (assembly GCF_036446775.1). Taxonomy (NCBI): domain Bacteria; kingdom Pseudomonadati; phylum Thermodesulfobacteriota; class Desulfobacteria; order Desulfobacterales; genus Candidatus Desulfatibia; species Candidatus Desulfatibia sp. Next base: position 3,657 of record NZ_JAZFTO010000187.1, on the reverse strand, counting down.
AGTGCCGCCAGTGCCAACTCCGGCGACAAAGGCGTCGATAGTGCGGTTGCCCATCGATTTCATTATTTCCCTGGCGGTCGTATTCCTGTGGATTTCCGGGTTCGAGGGGTTGGCGAACTGGTCCGGGTGATAATACCTCTTGTTCCTCTTGCAAAGATGAACCACCTTTTCCTTTGCTCCTCTCATTCCTTCTTCGGCCGGTGTAAGTATGACTTTTGCCCCCATGCCTTTAAGGACTTTTATCAAATATTCGTTGTCCGTATTCGGCATTACAATTACAACTTCGTATCTTTTCCGCCTTCCAGCCAGGGCCAGGCTTAAGCCGGTATTTCCGCTGGTGGGCTCTATGATTACCGAGCCTTTTATGAGTTTCCTCCTCTGCTCGGCATCGTTTATCATGTTGAGCGCTATGCGGTCTTTTATGCTTTTGCCCGGGTTGTACCACTCCAGCTTGGCGTAAACTGCCGCTCCGTTGCCGCCCGAAAAAGCGTTCAGCCTTACCATCGGGGTATTACCGAACAGCTCCAGGACGGATTCCCGTAATAACTTGCTCATCAGCTAGCCTTTAATATTATGATACCTTATTAATCTTGTCAAGTTTTAGGATCAAACAGCCGACGTTTCTGTTTTAAATTCTTCGCCGCTCTTCCAAAGAATTGGAAAAAGTGAAGAAATTGTGATATCGTTTGCAATTAACAGTTGAGTGATTGAGTAAGTCTGCTCTTGCTACAGGGAAACTATGATTCATGTTCGTTTTTTTATTTTTTAAAGGGGAATAATCATTATGATCAGCTCTATTAAAACTTTCTTATACGCATGCGCCTTGATTGCATTTATGGGCACATCTTCGCTTGCTTTCGAAAAGGAGGCCTTCGAAAAGCTGGCAAAAGACACCATTAAGCAGGTTATCAGCGGTTCGATAGCCGATATAGACGGCCTTATCGCGATACAGGAAAAAATGATTGCGCTGGGCGTCGAGGGATGCAAGATGTATGTATCGAAGGCTCCCGACGCTAAAGATAAAAAAATTATGGAACTGGTCATCGGGGGCGCCGAAAAAATGAAGGGCATGACGATGGATGAAATAGAAGAGGCCTGGCACGATGGCGGGGTTCTGGGGAAAAACGGAATCGACGCCGACTCGATAGGGATGGGGCAAACAATGAGCTTAATGGATTCAGTCATTCATCCGGCTACAACTTATATAGCCCTGAAGGAATACAAAAAGACAAAGGACAAAGCGTTATTAGACCAGGTAAAGGATGAGCTTACAGCAGTTTTGGAACATAATAAAATGATCAAAACCATGCCGCATTAAGGGAAAAAGAGGATTAATTAGCTGAATTCTCCACAAGCCCTAAGAAACGGCCAGTGTACATCTGATGAATAGGGTTTGTTACTTGCGAAGGCGCTTTTTGGCTCCCGGATATAGTAAGAAAATGGGGGATTGCCAATAAAGGGAGGCGTTTATGAAATTGAGCTTGGGCAAAAAACTTATTGCGGCTTTTATGGGCATCTCGCTTCTGGTTGTCATAGCCGGGGTCGCTGGTATCTTCATGGTAGGAAATGTCGCCGACAGCGCCAATAGCGTTATGGAAGAAGAGATGCCGATGATAGACGCCTCCATGAAAGCGTTGATCTCCATCGAAAAGACTATCTCCGAAAGCAGGAATTATCTCCTTAACACAACCGGCCTGAAAAATATAAAAAGTGCGATGGATGAATCGCTCGGAGAGTTTAAAAAGCATATCTCACGTATCAGCGGAACCGGAGAGATAAAGAACCTCACGGATAATGTCGTTTCCGAATTTTCCGGCTTCAAGGAGGCGGTAAACGACCTCATCCGCGCCCATGACAAAAAAGTCGGGTATATATTTACGCATAAAGGGGTGGAATATAATCTTAATAACTTCCTTTATTACGTGACGATACAATTTGACGGCTGGCTGGCTTCCGTTGAAGACACAAGTAAATATGACGTCCCGTTCACAGGCGAAATGAACGCGGCGAAAAGCGATTTCGGCATATGGTACAAAACCTTTAAAACTAGCGATGAAAAACTGGCGGCAAGTTTAAAAAAATACGATAAATACAACAAGAAATCACACCAATGGGCGGAAAAGATAAACGATGCGGCTAGCGATAAAAAGGTATCGCTTTATCAAACGGCAAAAACCAGGTTTTTCAACAAGGCCCAAAAAGAAATAAAGAAATTACATCATTATATAACCCCGATAGTAAACGGGCTGGAAAACCAGGAAAACCTAAGCATTCATAATATGGAGGAATCCTCCGAGAAAATGATAGATTTCCTGGAAAAGCTTGAAATGGTTATCGACAAGGACGTGGATGCGGCCAAGGAGTCGATGACCTTGTCGCAAGCCTCGTCGAGTTTTATTCTTATTTCAACCATTATTGTCGCGGTTATAATAGCTATTCTTCTGGGAGTTTTTCTGACCAGATCCATAACAAAACCGATCAATGTAATTATCGAAAGTCTTAAGGAAGCTTCCGGGCAAACCTCTTCGGCGGCCGGTCAGATATCTTCAGCGAGCCAGTCCTTAGCGCAGGGGTCAACGGAACAGGCCTCGTCGCTCGAAGAAACTTCGGCTTCCCTTGAACAGATCGCAAGCATGACGCGCCAGAATGCCGACAACGCCAATAACGCAAACTCGCTGATGACGCAAAGCAAAAGTTCGGTGGAAAAAGGAAACCAGTCGATGAAGGAAATGACAGCCGCCATGGATTCGATCAAGGAATCTTCCAGCGAGATCTCGAAAATAATCAAGGTGATTGAAGAGATTGCCTTTCAGACAAACCTCCTTGCCCTTAACGCGGCGGTGGAAGCGGCCCGCGCGGGCGAACATGGAAAGGGTTTCGCGGTTGTGGCCGAGGAGGTGCGCAACCTTGCCCAGCGCAGCGCCACCGCTTCCAAAGACACCGCAGCGCTTATTGAAAACGCCGTAAAAAAGGCCGGGGAAGGCGTGGAAATAACAAAAAAGGCGGCTGAATCTTTAGGCGAGATTGAAGACAACGTTAAGAAGTCGGGCGGACTTGTCGGGGAAATAGCCGCCGCCTCCAATGAACAGGCGCAGGGAGTCGAACAGGTCAATCTGGCGATTACCCAAATGGATCAGGTTACACAATCAAACGCGGCCAACGCGGAAGAGTCCGCCTCGGCAAGCGAGGAATTATCGGCACAAGCCGCCAACATGAATACCGTTGTGCAGGAACTTGCTCAGTTAATTTTCGGAGAAGATAAGAAAGACGCCGGTTTTGCGAAACCGCCACAGAAAAAAGCTAAAAACCCCGAGAAAACCAGACCGAATGCCGCCCAGCCAAAAGGCCTGCCCGTTCCGAAAAAACGACCCAGGCCTCAGCCAGCCGTTATAAAGAAAAAGGGAGCAGTAAAAGCGGAAGAAGTCATCCCCTTTGACGACGAAGACCTCAAAGACTTTTAATAAAACGGTTTCATAGGGTATAATCCCTCCCTGCTATCTCACTTTTAAGGATGAGTTTATTAATGAAAGATTCCGCTTGCACGATTTTAGTTACCGCTCTGATTTTACTAGCCTTTCCATTTAACTTACACGCCGCCGGAGTAAAGCTCGGCATAAGCGGTTTCGTGGAAGCCAGCTACTACCACAAAGACAGCGC
>NZ_JAZFTO010000186.1:0-24065 GCF_036446775.1 Candidatus Desulfatibia sp. | reverse complement strand
AGATAGACCTGTAAGGGGTTATGATGATATAAACGTGGGTGAATATGCCGTATTGTCTGTATCAGACGGTGGTCCGGGAATATCACCAGATGACCTTGAGAGGATTTTTGAGCCGTTCTATACCAAGAAGGTGATGGGTAGAAGTGGTACAGGTTTGGGGCTGGCTGTTGTATGGAATGTTGTCCAAGACCTCAAAGGGTATTTAAATGTGATAAGTGACGAGAACGGCACAACATTTGAATTGTATTTTCCAATAACCAGAGATGAAGTGTCGGATAAGGATTTGTCCATACCCATTAACGACTACAAAGGAGACGGAGAGACGGTTCTGGTTGTCGATGATGTGGAAAGCCAAAGAGAGATAGCCTGTGAAATGCTGGATACATTAGGTTATAAAACTAAAGCCGTTTCCAGTGGCGAGGAAGCTGTTGAATATTTGACGGAACATACCGTGGATTTAATATTGCTTGATATGATTATGGACCCGGGAATAAATGGTCGTGAGACATACGAAAGAATAATAAAGCTGCATCCTAATCAAAAGGCTATCATAGCCAGTGGGTTCGCTGAAACAGATGACGTGAAGAAAGCTCAAAAATTAGGTGCCGGCCGATATATAAAGAAGCCGCTAACATTAGAAAAGATGGGCATAGCTGTTAGGGATGAGTTGAAAAAGTAGCGGTACAACCCCATCCTCACCAGCATGCCTGAACGGAGGTTGGAAAATTCTATATTTTGTGTTCGGGCCTCTGGAGCCAAAATTCACGATGTCTGCCTTTGAGACATCAAAAAATAAAGCCCCAAAATTTGCATGCTTGGGAAACGAAATCATCTATAACCTGGGTTTTGGCCCGGGTTTTTTATTCCCTCAAAACCCTACATTAGCCCTAAGCATAAATTAATATTGAGATATTGATTTTCTTTTGGTATCTTAAATTTAGTGAAAAAACCACGGGAGAATTGAGAGGAACTTTTTAATCCACAGATTTCGCAGATTACACAGATTGCAATGAATACGCGATGAAGGTTGCGGAATCTGTCGGGTTTAATTCCCCGCAGCTTGCTGCGTTAAGATAGAAAGTATCATTTGTTGATACCCCGTGGCTTGCCGCGGGGTCGTTCATCTTAATTTTTGTGATTCTTAACAGCCAACAAAAGAGATAGAGCTATGAAAGACCTGATCAAGCACATTGTGCAAGCATTGGTTGACAATCCGGAACAGGTAGAGGTCTCAGAGGTAGAGGGTGACAACGTTTTGGTATTAGAACTTAGAGTCGCTAAAGAAGATATTGGGAAGGTAATCGGGAAGCAAGGCCGGACTGCTCAAGCCATACGGTCTATATTAAGCGCTGTCTCTGGCAAGGTAAAAAAACGCATTGTCTTTGAAATTTTAGAATGATCTCGAGGGGAAAAAAACCACAAAATGTATTGATTTGGAAACTAAATCTGCTGATTTAATTAAAATTGTCTCAAGAAAGGAGAAGAAATATATATTGCGGCAAGTAAGGTGCCAAAGTTTGTTGCAGGAAAGGCTTTGAAGGAAGCTGTGAAATAATTTTTGTTCGTAGGTAAGCTTCATAGGCAGGGTCTTTGATAGGCCCTGCTTTTTTCGTTTTAACTCCACATATTGTATCTCGCCCGGATTTCATAAGGGTATCTCAATGTTATGATAACTGAATTTTTATTTTTAACACACCCTCTAAAAATTTAAGATTACGTTAACCAATCGCAACCCCAACCGATTCACGTCATGGCGCTTGTCTTAGACAATGAAATAAGGTAAAGATGTGCAAAACTTATGCAGTTTTGCCCCAAAATGCCCCAATATGAGGAGATACGGGCATAAAAACAAAAAAGGGGCTCCGGATATAAATATCCGAAATCCCTCTATAAACCTTGGAGCCGACGGGCGGATTCGAACCGCCTACCTGCTGATTACGAATCAGCTGCTCTACCAACTGAGCTACGCCGGCACAACAAAAAGATAAACGCTTGGTAGTGCTATATCAATAAAAATGCTGATGCCGATAAAATCTCGATTTTATATCTGTTTCAGATACTGGATACTGGCCTCTGGATACAGGGCAGACCTAAATTAAAAATAAGCACTATCCATCCAGTATCGAGCATCCAGTATCTGGTTGCCATAAGGGCACTTAGTTAACTATTCAAATAGGTCGCTTTTTCCGAGATGATTATCGGAGAGATCGTAGTTTGTTTATGTATCAAAATCAAGAAAAAATATCACTTGAATCTTTGATTGAGCAAATCCCCGGAAGGAGCAAAGGGATTGACTGCACCGGCCTTTCCGGGGCTGACAGGGCTTATCTTGCATGCAGGATATATAACAAACTCAGAGCCCCCCTGATTGCCATAGTTGCATCGACAAAAGATGCCGAGGCCTTTTTAGAAGACCTGCTGTTTTTTTCAAAAAAAACTAATACACCCATCACTTATTTCCCGCCCTATAATATTTTACCCTTTAAGGATTTTGCTTACCACAGCGAGACTGCCGCAAAGCGGATCCGCACACTTTATCTGCTGATAGCGGCTGCAGCGCCGCCGATGGTGGTGACAACCGTAGACGCCTTATTGCATAAAATCATCCCCAAACAAGAAATAATTGATTATGCCGAGCTTATAATGAAAGGGGAAGAGATCGACCGCGATCTTTTGGTCAAAAAGCTGCTATGCGGTGGCTATGTTCAATCCACGATCGTGGAAGAGCCGGGCGATTTTTGTGTAAGAGGCGGCATTCTTGACATTTTTTCACCACTTTACCCTGATCCTTTGAGAATCGAGTTGTTCGGAGATACGGTCGATTCCCTCAGATTTTTTTCTACGGCGGATCAGCGGACAACGCAAAACATACCCGAAGCCGTCATCCTTCCGGCCAAGGAAGCGATTCTGAAAACCGAGCATACAGATGAAATCATAACCCGCATAAGGGCGCAAGCTTCAACGCTGGAGATCCCTGTAACCAAGATCAGAGACCTGGTGAATCGGATCAAGAACGAAGGCGACTTTCCCGGGATCGATAGCCTGATTCCGCTTTTGTACCCCAAGCTCGCTTCCTTTTTTGAATATGTTCCGGAGCAGGCCCTTTATATGTTGATAGAGCCGGGGGAACTGGAAAAAGCAGCCGAAGAATTTCAAAAACAGACCTCCCATAATTTTATATCTGCGTGCAATAAAGACAGGCTTTGTGTTGAACCGCACAAACTCTATTTAGAGTGGACTCAAGCCAAAGAGATCCTCGGGCCCCAAAATCCCCTGGCGGTTAAGATGCTTCCCATGTCTACAGTGAGCCTGGAAGGCCGGCAATCTGCCTTTCAGGTTGAATTTTCAGTCAAAGACAACACTACAATCAGCCTGGAACTTAAGCGTCGCCGGGAAAAGGCTCTTTTATCGCCGCTGGCAAACTGGATCAATACTAAAAAGCAATCCGAAATTGCCATATTTCTCGTTTGCCATTCCAGTTTGCAGGCGGAAAGACTGAAATCCCTGTTAGCGCCCTACGGTATACAGCTAAGCTTTATTGAAAGCTTTTCAGATGCTGATCAAAGTAAAGGTCTTGCATACGTATGTCTGGGGCGGATTTCCTCCGGTTTTGTCTGGCCGTCCGAATCTGTGGCCGTTATTACAGAGGATGAAATATTCGGCGTAAAACACCGGCGGCCAAGGATGACCGCAAAAAAAACCAGAACCGAGCTTTTGGCATTTGAAGATTTGAAAAAGAGCGATCTTGTCGTTCATGTTGATCATGGTATTGGACAGTATCAAGGTCTCGTAAAACTGAAACTCAATGGATCGGCCAATGATTTTCTCCTTATTATCTATCAGGGTGATGACAAGTTGTATTTGCCTGTCGATCGCATGAGCATGATTCAGAAATACATGGGGGTTGACGGTATTGAACCTGTGCTGGACAAAATGGGCGGCAAATCGTGGGCCCGGGTTAAAGCGCGGGTCAAAAGATCGGCGGAAAAGATCGCCGGGGAGCTCCTCAAGCTATATGCTGAACGCAAAGTAAAAAAAGGTTATGCCTTTGGCGAGGTCGACAGGGAAGCACTGGATTTTGAAGCAGGCTTTCCATATGAAGAGACAGCCGATCAGCTGCGGGCCATTGAAGAGGTTCTGCAGGACATGAAGACGGAGCTTCCCATGGACAGGCTTGTTTGCGGCGATGTCGGCTATGGTAAGACAGAAGTTGCTTTGCGAGCATCCTTTACGGCCGCGTATAATGGTAAGCAGGTCGCCGTTCTGGTTCCAACGACAGTCCTTGCAGAACAGCATTTTGCGACGTTTGCCAGCCGGTTTGAACGTTATCCCGTCAATGTAGCCTGCTTAAGCAGATTTCGCTCGTTGCGAGAACAGCGCAACATCGTCAACAATCTTAAAAACGGACAAATTGATATCGTTATCGGCACGCACAGGCTTCTTCAGAAAGATGTGCTGTTTAAAGATCTGGGGCTTTTTGTAATTGATGAAGAACAGCGTTTTGGCGTCAGGCACAAGGAGAAGCTGAAAAAATTGCGCAGCACGGTCGATATTTTAGCCTTAACGGCAACCCCGATCCCACGAACACTGCATATGTCTTTGATGGGAATTCGTGACATCAGTGTTATTTCAACACCACCTGAGCATCGCCGCTCAATTATCACCTATATCTCTGAATTCGATGAAGCCGTTATTGTCGAAGCCATCCGCAAAGAGCTTGGCCGTGACGGGCAGATTTTTTTTGTACACAACAACATTCATAAAATATGGGCAATTGCCAAGTATTTACAAAAGTTGGTGCCCGAGGTCAGACTTGATGTTGCCCACGGCCGGTTGGATGAAAATGAACTCGAAACTGTGATGCTGCGGTTTATAAATCGAGAAATCGATATGCTGGTATGCACTACGATTATAGAATCAGGTCTTGATATCCCTGCGGCCAATACTATCATCATCAATCGGGCTGACAGGTTCGGACTGGGCCAGATTTACCAGCTGCGTGGCCGCGTGGGCAGGGTTGACGAACAGGCGTATGCCTATCTTTTTGTTCCAAGTGAAAGCCATTTGGGCAAGGATGCCCGGAAACGTTTGAAAGTGCTGATGGAACACAGTGATTTAGGTTCGGGTTTTCAAATCGCTATGAGTGATTTGAGGATCAGAGGAGGGGGAACAGTCCTGGGGGCTTCTCAGTCCGGCCATATTGCGGCGGTAGGATATGACATGTTTCTGAAACTCATGGAAAACGCTATGGCCGAGTTAAAAGGAGATGCCGTGCCTGAAAGCCTTGAACCGGAGATTAACATCGCCATGTCTGCGTTTATACCGGAAGCTTATATGGCTGATATCGACCAGCGTCTTTCGGCCTACCGTCGCCTGGCAAAAATGACAGAGCTTAAAGAGATTGCCGATTTGAAAGCAGAGTTGATTGATCGCTTTGGTGATTTGCCGCCTGAAACAGAAAACCTTTTTTTAAAAATTATGCTTAAAGTGCTGTCAATCAAGGCCGGTGTGAAGCGACTCGATCTTTCAGGCCGTCTGCTTTCACTCTGTTTTTCAGAAGCTCATCAAAAACAACCTGATGGAATCGTAGATTTGATTGCCGGGCAATCTAAGCGTTTTGAGTTTACGCCGGCCCAAGTGCTGAAATCCAAACTGTCAAAAGGATCGCTCAGCAGTCTTGTGTTTCAGACCAAAAACATCTTGAAAGAAATCACACAACGTGTTAACAACTGAATATTTATGTAAATTTTATGTTAAAATGTTGATGAATTCGTAAAAAATCGAATTCATAGGTGTTTGGTGTTTAGTATTTAGTGTTTTGTTTTAAATATATGCTGATATCTCAGCTTGTTAGATAACCAAACACTAAACACCAAATACAAAATACTATCGTAAAAAGGAAATTTTTACTTTTTACGAAACCATCAGTAATCAGCAACCTGCAACGAGTATCCTTTATCTATAATTAAGTTGACATTTTGAACTGCATCTAACATATTCAGCATGTTTTCGCAAATCGTTGGACCTGTATTTTTCTTAAACAATGCCAAAAGGATTTCCATGATTTTGATTATTGATTTTGGTTCCCAATATAACCAGCTCATAGCCCGCCGGGTGCGAGAATGTCGTGTTTACTGTAGGATCGACCCTCCTGATATCGATATTGATTATATCAAGAACCTTAAACCGGAAGGAATAATTCTCTCCGGAGGCCCATCAAGCATCTACGAGAAAGGCAGCCCCAAAGTTGATCCGGCGATTTTGAGTCTTGGGATTCCTGTTTTGGGGATTTGCTATGGTATGCAATTCATGGTCAGCGCTTTAGGGGGGGGCGTAAAAAGAACCAATAAACGTGAATACGGCTTTGCGGAGCTTGATATCAAACAGCAGACCGGGCTTTTTAAGGGTACCGGAACAAAAACCGACTGCTGGATGAGCCACGGCGATTCTATAAGCAAGCTTCCAAGGGGCTTTAAAACAACCGCTTCCACGAAAAATACCAAAATTGCTGCAACGGTTCATCCGAAAAAAAAGCTTTACGGCCTCCAATTTCATCCCGAAGTTCATCATACTCCCAAGGGCAAAAGGATGCTTCGCAACTTTCTTTTTGACATCTGCGCATGCAAACATACCTGGACCATGAAGTCCTATGCCCAAGAATCCGTTGCTCAAATCAAGACTGTCGTTAAAGATAAAAAATTGATCCTGGGCTTAAGCGGCGGGGTCGATTCCTCTGTCACCGCTTTGCTGATCCACAAGGCCATCGGGAAAAACCTTACCGGTATTTTTGTGGATAACGGTCTGCTGAGAAAAGATGAGGGTTCCAAGCTTAAAAAAACATTAAAGCAGCATCTTAACATTAATATCCGTTTTGTCAGCGCTAAGAACAAATTTCTTAAAGCGCTTTGCGGGGTAACTGATCCTGAAAAAAAGCGAAAAATCATCGGCAAAGTCTTTATGGATGTTTTTGAGGCTGAAGCCAAAAAGATTAAAGGCGCGGAATTCCTGGCCCAGGGAACCCTTTATCCGGATATTATTGAATCGCAATCGGCTTTTGGAGGCCCCACTTCGGTGATTAAATCACATCATAATGTCGGCGGTCTTCCAAAAAATATGAAACTGAAACTAGTGGAGCCCTTAAAATACCTGTTCAAAGATGAAGTCCGCCTGCTGGGCAAGGAGTTAGGGCTGGACGAAGACTTAATATGGCGCCAACCCTTTCCGGGACCGGGTCTTGCCATTCGCATAATCGGTGAAATCACCAGAAAACGCCTTTTTGTGTTAAGAGAAGTTGATGACATTTTGCTTGAGGAAATCAAAAATAGCGGATATTATAAAAAATTATGGCAGTCGTTCACCGTTCTGCTGCCAATCAAAAGTGTAGGAGTGATGGGAGATCAGCGAACATATGAAAACATCGTGGCCATAAGGGCGGTTTCCAGCAAGGATGCCATGACCGCAGACTGGGCCAAGTTGCCCCACAAGTTGTTAGGAAAAATTTCAAATCGGATCATCAATGAGGTTGGCGGAGTGAACAGAGTTGTATACGATATCAGCTCCAAACCGCCCAGTACCATCGAATGGGAATAGATACCAATGACGGAAAACGAATCTCCCAAATTCAGGATAAGACCGGACGATAATCCAGAAGCACAGTTTCAGGAGGATAAACAAGAACTTAAGATCGATAAGTTAAACAGACGCATTACCTTGATTACCATATTAATTCCCTGCCTGATCGGTGGAATCCTTTTTTTAGCGTACCGCGACATTCAAACGAGGGTCGGACAAGTATCTGATGCAGGCGCAACAGAGGTCAAGACGCTTTCAAAGGACTTGGAAACAAGCTTTTTATCGCTGTCGTCAAAACAGACCCTTTTTCAGGCGGATTTTGCTAAAAAGGCCGCGTCTATCGAAAAGACAACCGCTTCTTTACATAAAAGCTTGCAGGAAGCCGACACTGCCATACGATACATCAGAGCTGCCCGTAAAGCGGATAATAACAAAATGACCGCCGCCCTGGCGGCCATCAACGGCACATTAAAGACATTAACGCCCGTTCCCCAGGAACTTAAAAATATCGCTTCTGATATTAAAGCTGTTGATGGTAAATTTTCTAAAGAATTGCGGAATTTTACCCAGAACCTTGAAAACATAAAAAATAATCTTATAAAGATCCAGGCGGACGTCTTTTCTCTGGCATCAGTAAAAATAGATTATAAAGCTTTCGACCTGGCCCTGAAAAACCAACAGAGAAACTATCAACGGGCTTTGCAGCAGACCAAGCGGGATATCGATAAAAGAATCGCATCTCTGGAAAGTAAGATTCAAGGGATGGGTCCGGTTGAAACGCCTCCGAGTAAAAAAAGTCAGACAAAATCTTCCCAAAAGACAGCATCTGTTCCGCCGGAATCCGAGCCCGTTTCCGAAGATAAATCATTCCTGCCCAAACCCGGCTCATTTATCGAGCAGGATATCCAATAAAAGCCCCATTTCATAAAATCGTAATACGATTTTATGGTTGTTTTTTCTTTTTTCTTTGTGATCTTGTAACAGGTCGTTGCCTGAGCAGCACGTAGGTGGCCCCGGCCCCGCCGTCAAAAGACCTGGCGCTGGTAAAAGCGACAACCCACTTGCGCCAGGGACCACCGGTGAGCCATTCAACAACTTTGGTCTTCAACACCGGCTCTGCCGGGGAAGAAAGTCCCCGGCCGTGTACAATCAGCACGGCCCCCTTGCCGGTGGTAATCGCATCCTTAAAGAACTTATCAAAGGCATTTTTAGCACTTTTAACACCGAGACCGTGTAGATCGAGATGCGCCTGGATGGAGAAATCTCCCCGGTGCAGGCGTTTTGTAAGCTGCGGATGAACATTATAACCCGTACCCTCTATGTATTCAGGGGTATGCGCTACAACAAAACCTTCCCCATGTTTTACAAGCTTTTCAAGCTGCAAAAGAGTTTCAGCTTCGTAATCATGTTCAGGGGTTTGTGGCGACCGGGGTGCGGCGTCATGTTCTAAACAGTCATCGCGAGCGATGGGCTTAACGTCTGCCATGGCCATCACGAAAAGGTCATTTTCATTGTCGGAAGTCTTTTGGACGGCGGTAACATTTGCGGTTTCGGAAGGCCTGCGCGGCCCGGTAGTGATTTTCGCCGGAGATTTTCCGGAATTATCAGCAGGGGAGGCCGTAAGTTTGAAGGACTTGCTTTTAAGGAGCGTTTTCAAATCCTTAAACGGCCTGAAAACACCTTGCGGCTTGGAACCTTTCTCCCTGTCCACGGGATTGTATCCTTATTGTTACTTGGGTTAAGGTTTTGAACTTCAAAAAATATCCTTTTTCAGAACTCCGTTTTTATGCGGTTTTTGCGTTCAATCAGAACGATACCCGGGTTGATTTCAATAATTACATCGACCGTGACCAGCGGATTGCGGTAGGGTTTTTTCATGCCAAATCCCGGGGAAAAAATTATTTTATGGTTAGTTCGGTTTAAGCCCTCATACCACCCCTGTCTGCAATAGTCAAAATTTGCGGGAATTTTTTGGATTGACAGGATCAAGGGGGCGGATGTATCATGCGTTTACTTCTCACCTTGGCCTTAGTTTTAGCTCGATGAGGTGAATTTTAAACAATGATTAAATTAAATCCAAGCCTATGTCAAGGTACTCTGATTCCCCCGCTCCGTTCGGTGCAGCTTGAGGGAGTCAGTCCGATTAATGTCTTGTAAATATTAACATAGATGTACCAACTTTTTTATTTTGCCATCCGTCAACGCATTTGCCCTTCCTGAATGGCAGGTAAGGCAAGGTAACCAGTAGCATGTAAAAGAAGGAGGACTTTATGAAAAAGAGCACAGATAGAGCCATTTCCAGGCGGGATTTCATCAAGACTGCCGGTGCAGGAGTTCTTGCAGCGGGATTGGGACCTACCATTATCATTCCAAGACAGGCACACGCGGCCCAAAAGACATTAAAGATCTTACAGTGGGCCCATTTCGTACCCAATTATGACAAAAAGTGGTTCAACGACTTTGCCAAGCAATGGGGGGAGGCCAACGGAGTCAAGGTCACCGTTGACCATGTCCACATCTCCCAAGTTGTAGCCCGCACCTCGGCAGAACTGGCCGCCAGAGGAGGCCATGACCTCATTGAGTGGTTTGTTCCTCCGGCTCAGCTAGAGCCGAGCGTGCTGGACTTGACCGACGTGAATCAAGAAGCGGAAAGGCGATTCGGCAAGCAGCTCGACTTAGCCAAACGGAGTTCCTACAATCCGAACACCAAGAAGTATTACGGCTTTTGCCACGGATGGGCCATCGACCCGGGGGACTACCGTAAGAGTCTGTGGGCGAAGGTGGGCAAGCCTCAAGGCCCCGAGACGTGGGAAGATTTGATCACCTATGGCGGAGAGATTAAGGCCAAACACGGGGTGCAATTGGGCATCGGCCTGTCTCAAGAGATCGACTCGAATATGGCTGCCCGCGCCTTGTTGTGGTCATATGATACCGGCGTACAGGACAAAAATGAAAACGTGATCATAAATAACGAGCGGACAATAAAGGCTGTGGAGTTCATGGCCAGGCTGTATAAGGCGTCAATGACACCCGAGGTATTTGCCTGGGGCGCGGCATCCAACAACCGGGCCCTCATCGCAGGTAAAGCCTCCTACATCCTCAACTCCATCTCGGCCTATCGCAGCGGCCAAAAGAAAAAGCCGGAGATTGCCAAGGATGTCTTCTTCGTGCCGCCGCTCGCCGGCCCGCGAGGAACGCGCTGGGCCAGCGAGCACGTCATCTTCAACTACATCATTCCGAAGTACTCCAAGAATGTTGACCCGGCCAAGGAATTCCTGCTTGCTTTGGTGGAGAACTATGATCAGGCGATGTATAATAGCGAGCTTTACAATTCCCCCGCCTTCTTTGACACCCCCGTGCCGTCGGGCGACCGGGGTTATGCCCGCGTGCGGGGGGCCAAGAAACTGCGGGATCTGCACAATACGTGGTTCGACAAGGACCCCTTCGCCCTTGCGGGTGAGGCCACCGATAAATTGAAAGTCCTGAAGGAGGCAGAGAAATGGAGCACCGCCGTGGGTCATCCGGGACCGTCCAGTCCGGCCATCGGGGAGGTCTTTGGTACCTTCGTCCTGCCCAACATGATGGCTAATGCCGCTCGGGGCATGAAGCCTAAATTGGCAGTAGCACAGGCAGAAACATTGATCAAGGCGATTTTCAAAAAGTGGCGCCGGAAGGGGCTTGTTGGCGGAACCATGTAAAATGATGCTTGCGTCAACGGAGTCTTAGCGATAGGGACTGGAGGCCCTGGAAATTGCCGGGCCTTCAGTTTTGCTTTAAGCTAAGTACATGTATTCATAAATACGTAATCGAATTTACGAATTAGAGCACTAAGTAGCTTCTACCAGATGGAATTCACAATATAAAGGAAGGGATTGATGACTCAAGTTGGGACCAGAGGTCTTAAGAAGTATTTCGGCGAGGTGAAGGCGGTAGACGGCGTTGATTTAACCATCCACGAGGGGGAGTTCCTCGTGCTGCTGGGCCCTTCGGGTTGCGGGAAAACGACGCTATTGCGAATGATCGCCGGCCTTGAGCAGCCGAGCGCGGGCGAGGTTATTATCGGCGGTCAGGTCGTAAACGAACTGCCGCCTCGGGCCCGGAAGATCGCGATGGTGTTTCAAAGCTACGCCCTCTACCCCCACATGACGGTCTTCAAAAATATCGTCTTTCCTCTCAAAGCTCAAGGGGTAAAAAAGGATCAATGGCAGCAAAAAGTCGAGGCGGCGGCGTCCATGTTCCGCATCGAAACGCTGCTTCATCGCAAACCACGCGAGCTCTCCGGAGGGGAAAGGCAGAGGGTGGCCTTGGCCCGGGCCATGGTGCGTGAGCCCAGCGTGTTTCTATTTGATGAGCCGCTGTCAAACCTCGACGCCAAGCTCAGGAATTCGGCCCGATATGAGCTTAAGCGGTTTCAACAGGACATAGGAACCACCACCATTTATGTGACCCATGATCAGGTGGAGGCCATGGGGCTGGGGGACCGTATTGCCGTAATGGATTTGGGCAAGATCCGGCAGATCGACACGCCCCACGAAGTATATCATGAGCCGGCCAATACCTTTGTAGCCAGCTTCATGGGGACGCCTCCCATGAACCTCATCCAGAGGAATAATGTTCTGGTGGGTTTTCGTCCCGAAAATTTTCTGCCCAAAGAGATATATGATGTCAGCGCCGATCTGAAGAGCTTCCGGTTTTATGTGCGACGGGTTGAGCATCTGGGATCGGACCGGCTTCTTTACGGTTTTCTGAAAAACGACGGGGATGAGGAAGACACTGCGACCATTGCCAAGGTTCCTCTCAATGTGTCTGTTCCGATCAAAGAAGGGCAGGTTTATGAATTTGCTGTCCGGACCCAGAATATCAAGCTTTTCGATAGGGCGACCGGCCTGCGCACTGAAAATGACGGCATTTAAGAGGAAACGATGGGAGCTAACGGAAATAAACAGGAATTTACGGGCCGCTTTCGTCATATTTGGGACCGGGAGCGGGTGATAGCCCCGCTTTTGATAGCCCCTGCTATTCTCTATATTGCGGTTCTGGTAGGAATTCCGTTTTTCATGGCCATTTACTATAGCCTCAGCGACGCCACCATCGGCGATCCGACCCTCAATTTTGTGGGCTTGAGGAATTTTCAGGATGTTCTCATGGATCCCGTCTTCCGCCAGTCGTTGAAGAACACGTTGATCTTCACGTTTGTTTCCCAAATATTTGTGCTGGTGCTCTCGAAAATCCTGGCTCTGGCCCTTCTCCAAGATTTTCGAGGGAAGTGGCTGGTGCGGTTTCTTATCCTCATGCCCTGGACGGCTCCCATCGCCCTGGGGACGCTCGGCTGGCTGTGGATGCTCGATTCCATCTTCAGCCCCATTGACTGGATGCTGCGTTATCTGGGTCTCCTCGGCACCCCCGGTGCCATCCTCGGGGCCAATTCCAATATGTATTGGCTGGGGGTGCCGGCCCTGGCGATGTTTTCCGTTATTCTGGTCCACATCTGGCGGATGCTTCCCTTGTCGACCGTGATTCTGCTGGCGGGCTTGACGGCTATTCCCCAGGAAATTCTCGACGCCGCCGAGGTTGATGGAGCGGGGTTCTGGCGCTGTTTGTTCCAGATCACGATCCCGCTGCTCTTTCCGATCCTCGCCATTGCATTTCTTTTTGGGATCGTCTTTACCTTCACCGACATTGCCGTGGTGTATGTGCTTACCCAAGGCGGGCCGATTCACAGCACCCAGGTATTGGCCAGTTGGGCTTTTTTTAAAGGGATCGAAGCGGGAGATCTGGCCCAGGGCGCGGCCGTCGCTGTATTTCTATTCCCGGTAATGGCGGGTGTGGCGGTCCTCATCCTCCGCTTTGCACGTCGCACGGAGGTGACATAATGGCGAGCTTAAAACGATTGGGAAAGCGGGGATTTTTGTATGCCGTTGTGAGCTTTTTCGCCCTGTTTAGCGCATTTCCTTTCTTCTGGATGATCATCACCTCGTTCAAAAGCACCCATGATCTCTATACGCTGGAGAACAATCCTTTCCTCTTCAACGAGCCCCCAACTTTGGAGCATCTGCACCATCTTTTCTTTGATACCTTATTTGTCAAATATCTCTTCAACACCTTTTTCGTCGGGCTGATGGTTGTGGTCATCACCCTGGTCCTCGCCGTACCGGCCGCCTACAGTCTGGCGCGCTGGGCGGGACGCTGGGGCGAAAACCTGGCCATCTGTATCTTTCTGACCTATTTAGTGCCGCCCACGCTTTTGTTTATCCCTCTCTCCCGGGTTATCGGCGTTTTAGGGCTTCAAGAATCGTTGTGGTCTTTAATCCTGATTTATCCTACTTTCACCATCCCCTTTTGTACCTGGCTTTTGATGGGTTTTTTCAAATCTATCCCCCGCGACATAGAGGAGCAAGCCCTGGTCGATGGGTATAGCCGCATTGGGGCCATGGTGAGGATAATCCTGCCCCTCTCAATCTCCGGGCTCCTTACCGTAGTGGTCTTTGCCTTTACCCTGTCGATGCACGAGTTCATTTACGCCCTGGCCTTTATCTCCAGCTCATCGCTAAAAACGGTAAGCATCGGGGTGCCGACGGAGCTTATCGGGGAATTTTTCGAGTGGGGCCCTTTGATGGCCGGAGCCCTGATCCCCAGCATTCCCGTTGCCATCCTGTACACCCTCTTCCTCGATCGCTTCATCGCCGGCTTTACCCTGGGGGCGATCAAGTAGGTGCCGAACGTTCTGGGAATACCCCTTAGGTCCAATTGTTCACGGCAAGCTAACAGTCTCTTTATTGACTTAATCTCCGATTTGGGCTGAAATAAAACAGTTTGCGTATCCGGATACCGCCGGTGGTGTTGATATGAGACGGGCAACGGATGAAAGCATGGAAATCGGCTCGGAAAAGTGGAAACAGCTGATCATTGACGGCGCTAAAGATTTTGATATGCGGTTAAGCCGGAATCAAGCCCGGCAGTTTGCCGTCCACGCTGGTTTGCTGTTGAAATGGTCCCGCAAAACCAACATTACGGCCATTACAGACCCCTTGGATGTTGCCGTGAAACATTTTTTGGATTCACTAATCCCGGGTTCGCTGATATCACCGGGGGCCACAATGCTGGACATCGGATCAGGCGCCGGTTTTCCTGGAATTCCGCTGAAAATCATGATACCCTCACTGCAGGTTACGCTGATAGATGCTTCCCGTAAAAAGATCAGCTTTTTAAAACATGCGATTCGAACCTTAAATTTTGAAAACATAGAAGCCCGTCATGTGAGGGCCGAAGATTTTGCTAAAGAACCTGCTGCTGCAAATTGCTTTGATGTCATTATAAGTCGCGCGCTGTCGTCCATTGAAGATTTTGTGTCAATGGCAGCTCCCCTGCTGGCAAAAGACGGGGCTATTATGGCCTTAAAGGGTCCTGATTTGCAGCAGGAGATCGAAGCTCTTCGAGCGCAGATCGATACACATACCGGACTATTGAAAATCGGGAATGTTCTATATTCTTTAAGGGTGGAAACATACACACTCCCGTATCTTGAATCACAACGGTCGCTTATTATTTTTAGAAAGGTTTAAATTTGATACAGGAGGGTCTTATGAAAACTTCTTTTCCTTATCGCTCGGCGATGCGTCTAACATGCCTGGGGACGGCGTTGCTTGCTCTGTTTTGGATTGTCCCTCCAAAAGCTGATAGCCAGACCACCCGCGCCGTTCAGGTGACACCCGACAAGGAAAAACGCTCCTTGATTCGGTCTGTGGACGGTTATGCTTTTCTTTCTGAGGATATGACCCTGGCCGAAACACGAGCGGCGGCATTTGCCAATGCTAAACGGCAAGCGGTTGAAATGGCGCGCACGTATATCCAGTCCAAGACCAAGGTCGAAAATTTTGTGATCAAATCCGACAAGATCACCGCTTCGGCCGAAGGAGCTGTGACGATACTGGAACAAAAAGACCATGGCGTTGAAGACAATACGCGCTATCACGTCTGGATCAAGGCGGAGGTCGAATACGGAATGGAACCAAAAGGGCAGGGGGCTAAGGGACATGAAATGGATGCGGACGGCCCCTTGACGGTTAAAGTGTGGACGTCCAAAAAGCAATATAAAGACGGTGACAATATCAACATATTTGTCCAGGGGAATCGTAATTTTTACGCCCGGATCGTAAACATTTCCTCGGATGGTACGATTATTCAGCTTTTGCCCAATGCATATCGAAAAATCAACTTTTTTGAGGCCGGCAAAATTTACAAGATTCCGGACCAGGGCGATCTTTTTTCACTGACGGTCAGCCCCCCCTACGGTGAAGATCAGATTGTCGTTTATGCCAGCCAGGTTCCCTTGGGAAAAGTAGATATGGAAGAGGTAGGTCAGGGATTATCCCGCTACCGGGGAACCCGCGCGGCCTTTGCCGCAAAGACCCGCGGCATCGCCGTCGTGGGCGGTGCCGCTGATACTGGATCGGGAGCTGAATTTTATGAGGCTGCCTGGAAAATCAGAACCGGAAGATAGGATAACATACATGCAAGTACCGGCAGCTATTATCACATTTGCTCAGAGCGAAAAGATTAAATCCGGTATCATCTGGGTTACTCAGACACTTAAAGGATGAAGGATTGCTTTAAAGAGATTATGCAAAAGTCTGCCACTACAAACCCTTCTTTTTATCCGGATCAGCCGCAGGTGGCGGTGGGAGCCATTGTATTTAAGGATGACAAAGTCTTGCTGGTTCTAAGGGCCAATCCGCCGGCAGAAGAACAGTGGGCCATTCCCGGCGGTAGAGTGGAATTGGGAGAGACCCTCCCGGAAGCCGCGGAGAGGGAGATTAAAGAAGAGACCGGCATTACCATTCGAGCCCGTGAACCTATTTTTACATTTGATGTTATTGATCGCGATGATGCGGAACGTGTGCGGTTCCATTATGTAATTGTCGATCTGGCGGCTGATTATATTAGCGGTGAACCACAACCGGGCGATGATGCCGTGCGCGCCCGCTGGATTTCTCCCGAAAAGCTGAATACGCTGCCGGTCAGCCCAGCGACTTTGAAACTATTAAGACAGCGCTTCAATTTCGGGACATAATCCCGAATTGCACTTAATATCGGAATTTGTAGCATGAGCACTTCGGACTTGCTTAAAGCGCTGAACTTTTGGGCCTTCGCTACGGCCGCGGCGCGTTCTCCTTGCGCATTTCTGTGATACCGGCCCACAGTGGAATTGCCAGAATCAAAACGCCTAAGGCTGCGGTTCCGTACCAACGGGCAAACATATAGGCATAACCGCTGATGGTGATGCCAATGGAACCTCCAAGGTAGTAGAATAGTACATATAAAGAGTTTGCACGGCCCCGGCTGGCGGTCAATTTGCGGTTGAGCGACCCAACGGCGGCGGCGTGTATTGTGAAAAAGCCGGCACAAACCCCCAAAAGACTAACTATAATTACAACCAACGAGTGGATCAGCGTAATTCCGATGGACAGACCGAAAACCAATACACCCAGCAACATGGTTTTGCCGTTGCCGATACGGTTGCAGAGATTACCGGCCAGCGGGCCGACGATAATTCCGGAAATGGATGCCAGGTACATCATCGTAATGATTGTGGTGGAGGCCTCAAAAAAAGGCCCCGAGAGATAAAAAGGCAGGTAATTAAAGATCGAAGAAAATACGAAGAAAGCCCCGAAGACCGCAATGTAGATGCGCATGAGATCCGGTCGTGAAAGCAGGGCGATAAAACCCGCGGCTTCGGTTTCAATCTCGCCGCTGCCTTCTTCCCGGGGCAGTAGACAAACCGCTGCGATTGTTGCAGACAGGAGCAGAAAAGAAGTAATCCCAAAAGCATAGCGCCAGTGCAGTACCTGGTGGATCCAACCTCCGAGCAAACGGCCTCCCAGACCGCCGGCAACCGTGGCCGATACATAAGATCCCATCACAACGTTGAGTCGTTCTTGGGGTAAGTTTCTTGCCAGATAGGCTGCCAGGCAGGTTGTCAAGGATGGGATAAAGAGCCCCTGTATAAATCGTGCGGCAACCAGAAGGGGCAGACTGCGGGTTATGCTGCTGAAAAGGCCACACCCCGTAACTACCAACCCGCCTGTTAAAATGATGGGTTTGATTGGATAACGATCCACTAACTTGCCAAACGGCAATGTGGAAAGAGCGATACCGAGGATAACGAATGAAATGGTAAATGACGCCCGGGTTTCGGTAATCCCGAATTCTCCTTGCAGCACGGGCAGTACGGGCTGAAGAATGTAAATAGTACTGAAAGCCGCGGCCACTAAATAAAATACTACGGCCTGAAGGCCTAATCCGGTTACGTCCGGACGTTTTTTGTGTAACTCAAACATTAGTACAAATAAACTCAAGGTACGATTATTCTGGATTTTTCTTTTTGCTGCATTTTCCTTAAATTTTCCAGCATCTTTTCAATGGAAATTTTCATGGCTGCCGGGAATTCTTCCATGGCCTCTTTCAGGTTCTTGGCCTCCAACGGACTTTGAATAGGCAAGGGTCCCTGGGGGGTCATCAACTGCGTGTGCCCTACGAAAATCGGTTTGCGGCTTTTATCTTTAATCCCGTTTGGTTTTACCGGCGTCAGGCGGCGGATGGAAGCCATATCGAGATCAGTAAAGGACTCCTCAAGGTAAAGGTTGTTCTGATTCACCTGTAACTCAATTGCATTAATTTCGTCAGCACTGTGCATGGTTCATCTCCTTTTCTATTTTGTCCTCTATAATGCTATCTAATTTTGACTTCAACTGCATTTTTTGCACTTTTTTCCATTGTACTAATATTTCGAGTGGAATTTTAAGCAAAAAAAACCCTGGACGCATAATGAGGGCGTCTATGCCTGCATCTTCGTCCATTTGTCCGAATCGCTGGGTGCTGTCAAGAATAAAAGGAGACTCATAGAATTGCCTTGGGTATATCTCCATCGCGTTTTAATTGCGATAGGTTTTTGCCGAACCAGATATGGGCTGCTTGAACCTTTTCGTCTTTTGTGCTGGTTATAATTTCTTGGATTTTTCGGTGTACTTTTTGAAAGGCGTTCAACCACAAAAAAATATATTGTTTCTGATCTTCAGTCAGATTTATATCCTAAACCATGATCATTTAAGGAATGAAGGAAATCACTCAGAAGAGTAAAATCAATCATATCAACCCGATGCGGTTCTATGAATCATAATAATAATTGGTATGGCAATGCTTAAAATAAACAATAGCCCTTCATATGAGATCCAGGCCTCGAATAGAGATTTGCCTTCTCTGCGTACGTTGACATATTCAGCCAAAAAGCCCAATCCCATTACTAACCAAAGTGTTAAAATCGTAACGATTATTGTCGGCGTATTCATAGCTTATAATCCTTATTTATTTGAGAATGCACAGATTATTTACAGATTATTACATTACTATTTAACTTAATAATATTCAAGTCCATTTACCGTTTGGAAACGCCGTAAAAGTGTGGTATCTGACTTTTGAGGCTGCATTGAAGGGAGAGTAACCGTTCACAGGCTCAGGGGTTCAGAAATTTGAACCCTGAACTTCTGAACTCTGAACCGGTGAACGCCTACAAGGGAGATATAATGGGTTTATTTGGAAAAATTGTCGGCGGTACTATCGGATTTGCATTGGGTGGTCCCCTGGGGGCCATTGCCGGTGCGGCGCTTGGTCACGCGCTTGATTCCGATCAACAGCACTACCACGTCGGGGGGCAGCCCCGGCTTTCAACCGGTGAAGAGGCCCAACTGACCTATTTTGTCGCGGCCTTTTCCATGCTTGCCAAACTCGTTAAAGCCGACGGCCGAATCTTAAAAGCAGAAATTGATGCTGTTGAAAACTTTATGGCGCACGACCTGAGTCTGGACCCCGAAAGCCGGAGAATTGCCAGAAATATATTTAATGCCGCTTTGGAGTCTCAAGAAAGTTTTCACAATTTTGCCGCCCAATTTTACAATCAGTTTCAAACTCAATACCAGATGCTTGATCTAATGATCGATATTTTGGTCAGAGTCTCTGTCGCTGACGGGACGATCAGCGCAAGTGAAGAAAAACTTATTCTTACGGCTGTAAGAATATTCAACTTCAGTGATGAAAAATACAGACAGCTTAAGTCGCGATATGTTAAAGATTTGGACAAGTATTATGCCATTCTGGAATGTAACCCCAATGATTCAAATGAGCACATAAAAAAACAGTTCAGAAAGCTTGTTTCGGATTATCATCCGGACAAAATCGCATCAAAAGGCCTGCCGGACGAGTTTACCAAATTTGCCAGTGACAAATTCCGTGAAATCAAAGAAGCCTATGAAGTGATCAAGAAAGAGAGAAGAATTACTTAGTGCAGACCTCGTTATTTACATTATATAAATGACCGTAGATCTTTATAGGCCATGGGATTGCATATAAATTGGACATCAGGTCGGTCTGGGTTATAAGGTTCCGGGTTCCCGGTTCAGGGTTAAGCGCTTCGCGCTTTTTTCCTTAACCATTAATTCCATTGGGTTAATAACATGGGTGGATCAACCTCTGAACCTCTGAACCGTGAACCTTTTAACCCAACTCCTGGGCTGGAAACGGAGTTTTTTGTCCAAAATATTACACCATGATACGCTATAACTTACGATGTCTGTGCCTGTAGAGATAGGGGATCTATATAACAAAAATACTGTTGGGTCAAGTATTTCGTTGCCGGCGCGGTTATACCACCAACAGCCGTCTTTGACATTCGCACAGCCGCCGCCGGATGATTTCCTTTAGATTATCCCGATTTCTTTTTAGCCCTAACAGCGTCGATCTTTTTCCCTAACGCTCGTAGATGGCTGCACAACTGGGACGCTTTTTGATAACGCTTCTCGCGGTCCTTTGCCAGGGTATTGTTGATGATGGTTACAAGCGGTTTTACAATTTTGGGGTTGAATTTTCTCGGGTCCGGATGAGGAACATTCATTATCTGGTTCATCAGGGCCATAGGATTTTCGCCGTGAAAAGGGAATTCGCCGGTAAGCAGCTGAAACAGCATGACCCCGACTGAAAAAATATCCGATCTTCCATCGACCTTTTCACCGGCAAACTGTTCCGGTGACATGTAGTACGGTGTCCCCTTGACTACGCCGGTCTGGGTCTGGGAGGTTGCCGCGATCCTGGCAATACCGAAATCGGTAATCTTTACAACACCTGTTTTCAAAAGCATTATGTTGGCCGGTTTGATGTCGCGATGAACGATCCCTTTCTGGTGTGCATAATCCAACGCATCGCTGAGGTCGGCGATATAATCAATTACTTTGCGCATGGGCAGGAGTTTATCTTTTTTGGTATATTTATCCAGGTCTTCACCTTCTAAAAATTCCATGGCGATGTAAGCCAGATCCTGTTCATCACCGGCATCGTAAATGGTTACGATATTGGGATGCGAGAGCGTCCCGGCACTTTCAGCCTCCCGAAAAAATGCTTCTTTCATTTTCTCGGCTTCTTCGGGCTCGAAGTCATCGCTAAACCGCACGGTCTTGATGGCGGTGGGCCTGTTAATGCGCGGGTCCTGGCCCAGGTAGACAATACCCATGGCACCTTTGCCTAATTGTTTGATCACTTCATACCGGCCCAGGGTCGGGCGGGTATCGGTAGTGCCGGACAAAAGTTCGTCTCCTGGAGATCCGCCCAGGAAACCGTCACCGAATATCATGGTCTCGCTGGTCTGAACTAACTTTTTCTTACGCTCAACTACATCTTTAAATTTGGCATCATGTTCTTCAATATATTCAAAAACGGAAGCCGCTTTATTATATTGCCGTTTTCTTTCGTAGTCCAAGGCCAGGTTGTAAAGGACATCCTTCATTTCGTCGTCCACCGGCACCCGGCGCAACTTGTCAAAGGCCATGTCCAGCATCCCCTGGCCTTGAAATGAAAGCCCCAGCATTCGATTGGTTTCAGCTGATTCGCCTTCCACTTTCTCTTTACGGGTTTCGGTTACAAAGTATTTTATACTGACCACACCGATGTACCCCAATACAAGCTGTAAAAGGGGATAAGTGACCCATACCCAAAGACCGTTTGATACAAATAAATAAGTCGATCCCCCTATAAGGGTAATCAGCAGAATAAAAAAACCAAGACCCGCAAGCCCGGCTTTTAATTTCGGCAAAACAAAGGTGATTATCAGCCCTAAAACAAGTATCATCAAAAGCTCTGCGGATGAAACCCAGGAAGGCTGTTTAATAAACTTTTTATTAAGGATGGACCAGATGGTGTGAGCAGTGAGTTCCCCAACAGGCATGGTCGGATCGGTGGGTGTGCTGAGCGGATTCATGATACCCGACGCAGATGCGCTTACCAAAACAAGCTTGTTTCTAAAGACGTTAGCAGGGATCTTGTCATTGATGACGTCAAAAAAGGAATAACTCTTAAAAGAACCGCGGGGACCCTTGAAACTGATCATCATCTCGGTACTCCAGGTCGTCGGAATCTTGAGGCTGCCCAGATAGACGGCCGAACCCAAAACAGCCCGTATTTTGCTGTTCGGAAGGTTAAGATACTCGGCGGCCAGTTTTACGGTGTATGCCGGGATGTAAAGCCCGCGATATTCGTATAAAAGCCGCTCACGCCGGGCTGTTCCGTCCATGTCATAACCCAGGTTTATGTGGCCGATTCCTGTAGCTGCCTTGAAAAATGCATCAATGGGCAGGGTTATCTCATCAGCCATGGGGACACCCAGCCCGTCAGGATCGCTAACCATCAGGATAGACTGATCTATAAGACTCTTGTTGGTTTCGGGCGGACCCTTAACACCCGTTGCCGATGCTTTGAAAAAGACAGGGAGAACGACTTTGCCGGCGGCCTGTAGCGAGGCGGTCAGTTTTTTATCGTTATCCAGTTTTTCTTCGGCACTGTTCATGGCATTTAGAAACATTTGCCCCTTTTTACCGGCCTGGTCTAAAACAGTTTTGGAAAAAAGAGCCTCCAGGTCCCTTAACACCTTTAGACCGGCACTCTCTTCGGATTCACTTAGAATAAAATTAAGCCCGACAACTCTGGGCTTGCCCATACTTATCTTATTAAGGCCCTGGGCTAATAGAGAACGGGGCCAGGGCCAACGCCCCAGTTTTTCAATGGAGTCATCGTCAATATCTACGATGACGATATCACTCGGACTCTGGGGATCACTCCTCAACTCCATCATTAGATCGTAGAACTTGAGTTCCATTGTGTCGAGAAAATCGATGCGCAACAACCCCAACAGCAGAAAGATAACTGTTACACCCAGGCCCAGAGCTTTTGCTGGATGTCTTTTGAGAATGCCCATATTAAATCCCCCGGCTTCCTAAATCTTTAACCTCGATAGAGCGTAAGCCAATAGAAAAAAAGCTGTATACTATACAAAGTAAATACTATAGTTGCATAAAATTATGTATTCGATATAGTCCGTTACAACGAAAACCATTGCCAGTATTGGCTGATTCTGGATACTGGATACTGGTTCCTGGATACTGGATGTTTTTGGACTTCACTATTAGAGCATTCCTAAATATCCAGCATCTAGCATCCAGCATCGATCTCGTAAAAGCGACTGCCTTACGCCTATCCTCATAATTAGCTATACAGATTAATGGTCGTTAGGGTAAAATCTTGATTTAGTGTAGCGTCAAACATCATATCTGCGGGTCTTATCATCAAATTCGACCTCTTTCACCAAAGCAATGCTCTGAAACTCTAAGATTGTTTGCGGTGCAAGCTGTATTTTTGCACCACTACTCAGGGTTATCCCGCCCGCCAATATTCTCTTGCCGTCGACCTTGATACCATTTTTGCTGCCCAAATCACGGATACGGAACTCGCCGTCCTCAAAGTAGATTTCTCCGTGTTTCCTCGAAACCGATTTGTCAGGAATGCAAATATGATTGTCGCTGCTGCGCCCAATCAGCGTGATACCGGTAACCTTAAAACTTTTTCCGGGCTCAAGGCATTCGCTCTTGACTACTTTAACCGAAGCGGGCGGCATTGCCGGCGAATCCTGATAATCCTCCATGAATACGGTTTCATCTTCTATATCCTCTGAAGGTCCCTCATCAGGAAGCATGGTTTCGTCCGGCGTACCTGCGCCCGCAACCGTTTGTCTTTGTTTGCCGAGAAACCACCAGGCAATCCCGCCGGCAAAGGCCAGCAGTAAAACGAGTCCGGCAATCCAAGTACTGGCAGGCTTTGCCTGTTTGCCTTCACCGGCGGCCGTCACTGGCGGCGGTGCCGGTCGAGTCAATGGCGCCGCCACTTTTAGAGTCATCTCGGCTGATCCGGTCCGTCCGCTGACGTCAATGGCTTCGACACGCAAGATATGGAGTCCGCCGGGAAGTCCGGCTGTATCCCAGTGAAAAATATCAAACGGAGCAATGGCACGCTCTTCTTTTAGGCTGGCATCTACATAGTATCTTACTTTGGCAATCGCTCCTTCCGGTTTGATGCTTGTTTTTATCTTTACAACACCTTTGACTTGGTCGGCTGTGCCCGGT